>CAJPJN010000108.1:0-5735 GCA_905369855.1 Streptococcus oralis
GGATACAGATGGGCAGTTTATCGGGTTATCCGTGGCAGAGGACTTGGCTTTTGCTCTAGAAAATGATGTAACAGCACTAGATGAGATGAAAAATCGTGTTCATAAATGGGCTGAAAAGCTGGACCTTCTTGATTTACTAGCTCAGAGACCTCAGGATTTGTCTGGTGGACAAAAGCAGCGAGTTAGTCTAGCTGGTGTCTTGATTGATGAGAGTCCGATTCTTTTGTTTGATGAGCCACTCGCCAATCTGGATCCCAAGTCAGGTCAGGATATTATCGAATTGATTGACCAGATTCATAAGGAAGAGGGGACGACGACTCTTATTATCGAGCACCGTTTGGAGGATGTTCTGCATCGCCCTGTGGATCGGATTGTCTTGATAAACGATGGTCGTATCCTCTTTAATGGGAGTCCTGACCAGTTACTGGCGACTGATTTATTGACACAAAATGGAATCCGAGAACCCCTTTATCTAACCACTCTCCGTCAATTGGGTGTGGATTTAGTCAAGGAAGAACAATTAGCAGATCTGGATAACTTGTCTATCTCAAAAGGTCAGGTTCAGTTGCAGAATGAACTGGCAAAAGAAACCGTAGAATTGCAGTCACTCTTTAAATTAGAGGATTTGTCTTTTTCTTATGATGATAGACCGATTTTAAAATCCATTTATCTGGATATTAAAAAGGGCGAAAAGATTGCCATTGTCGGGAAAAATGGAGCAGGGAAATCAACCCTAGCCAAGGCCATAAGTAGCTTTATCCAGACGGAAGGTCGCTATCTGTGGGAAGGGCAGGAGATCAAAGAAGATTCTGTTGCAGAGCGGGCGGAACGAGTAGGCTATGTGCTGCAAAATCCTAATCAAATGATTTCAACCAATATGATTTTTGATGAGGTGGCTCTGGGACTTCGTTTGCGAGGTGTGGAAGAGCAGGAAATTGAAACGAGAGTCTATGAAACTTTGAAAATCTGTGGTCTCTATGAATTCCGTAATTGGCCTATTTCTGCCCTGTCATTTGGTCAGAAAAAACGTGTGACTATTGCATCGATTTTGGTCTTAGGAGCTGAAATTATCCTCTTAGATGAACCGACAGCGGGTCAAGACCAGAAGAACTATACTGAGATTATGGAATTTCTCGAAGAGTTGCATCAAAAAGGGCATACCATTGTCATGATTACCCATGATATGCAATTGATGCTGGATTATTCAGACCGGGCCTTTGTCATGGTGGATGGGGAACTGATTGCCGATACCGATCCAGCTAGTTTGTTGAGCAATCCTGAGCTGTTAGTAAAAGCCAATCTAAAAGAAACTTCTATCTTCAACTTGGCTAAGAAACTCGACGTGGATCCACTTGCTTTAACGGCATTTTACAAAGAAAGGAGAGAAGGATGCAAGCAAAATTAATCGGTTACCAGCATAGAGATACTGTGATTCATCGCTTGTCAGGAGCTGGGAAACTCCTCTTTTTCATTCTCGTGTCATTGGCTGCCATGATTAGCTATGATACCAGACTGCTTGTTCTGATTGCCATCTTTTCGGTCTTTCTCCTCTATTTGTCAGAAATCCGTTTTAAAGATGTTTCCTTTGTGGCCGTTTTTGCGACGGTATTTGCCGTTTTAAACGTCTTGATGGTCTATCTCTTTTCTCCCGAGTATGGGGTTGGACTTTACGGAGAGAGGAGTGTGATTTGGCAGGGAATCGGTGCCTACACTCTGACCAGCCAAGAACTCTTTTATCTGCTAAATCTGGCCATTAAGTACCTTTGCACCATTCCTCTGGCTATTATCTTTTTGATGACAACCCATCCTAGTCAGTTTGCTTCTAGTTTAAATCAAATTGGTGTGCCTTACAAGATTGCCTATTCAGTCAGCCTGACCTTGCGCTATATTCCAGATTTGCAGGAAGAATTCTTTACTATCAAGATGTCTCAGGAAGCGCGTGGGATGGAATTATCCAAGAAAGCTTCTCTTATGCAACGAATCAAAGGCAATCTGCGCATTATCACTCCCTTGATTTTTAGCTCGCTAGAACGCATTGATACCATCGCGACTGCCATGGAGCTTCGCCGCTTTGGGAAAGAGAAAAAGCGGACTTGGTATAGTTATCAGGCTTTGAAAAAAGGAGACTATCTTACCTTGTTCTTGGCAGCTTTGTTTTTAGTAGCTAGTTTACTACTTATCTTGCAAAATCACGGACGATTTTACAACCCTTGGAAATAGCTTGAAAAAATTGAAAAAATCAAGTCGTTTCTATTGACAATGATTCTGAAAGTGTTATACTAAGAAAGTAGTTTCGCTGATTTACTTCAAACCTGTTGTGAGGTAAGTTAACGATGCCTTAACCACGCTGTTTGCTGAGCTTGACTCCGGGCAGTGTGGCTATTTTTTTGCAATGGTGAAAGGAAGCAAGTCATGACAAATCACATTGTATTATTTGAACCACAAATTCCACAAAATACAGGCAATATCGCGCGTACTTGCGCTGCGACCAATTCTCCCCTCCACATCATCAAGCCAATGGGCTTTCCTATTGACGACCGCAAGATGAAGCGAGCTGGATTGGATTATTGGGATAAGCTAGAGATTTATTTTTACGAGAGTTTGGAGGATTTCATGTCTCAGATGAAGGGAAAACTCTATCTGATTTCGAAATTTGCGGAAAAAGTGTATTCTGATGTGGATTTATCGACTGATGAGGACCATTATTTTCTCTTTGGACGTGAAGACAAGGGCTTGCCTGAGGACTTTATGCGAGAACATCCTGAGAAAGCTCTCCGTATTCCCATGAATGATGAACATGTCCGCAGTCTCAATGTGTCTAATACCGTCTGCATGATTGTCTATGAAGCTCTCCGCCAGCAGAACTTTGCAGGTCTTGAGCTCGTCCATACCTATGAAGCAGATAAATTGAAATAAAAAATGAAAATGAAAATGAAAATGAACAAAATGCTTGCGCTTGCAAGCGTTTTTTGTTATGATAAAAGAGTCTTCAGGGCAGGGTGTGATTCCCGACCGGCGGTAAATTTGACTATCTATTTTAGCTTTCTCGTCGTTGTCTTGTCTCGATATACTTTAAGTATTATCTTCGACTGCGACGCCTAGATAAATCTAAAATATCTTAGCCAAATAAGTCCGCGAGCGCAAGCTGATGTGGTGAGATTCCACAACCGACAGTATAGTCTGGATGGGAGAAGACGAAAGAATAGCTTTGTCTGTTCTGATAGATTTATAGCTAAACTGTAACCGCTTGCTTGAATTTCCTTAATAGAGTGAGAGGGAACTTTTGGGATATAAAAAGTGAGAATAGATAGAGGAATCCTTTCTAACTTCTTCTGATTTTATAGAAAATTGGAGGAACCTGTTATGACAAACACACGTCGACTTTCGACCATTGCGATTTTATCAGCCATCTCATTTGTGCTGATGTACTTTGACTTTCCGCTTTTACCAGCGGCGTCCTTCCTCAAGATCGAATTTAGTATCTTGCCAGTCCTTGTGGGCTTGGTGGTCATGGATTTGCCTGCTGCTCTAGGAGTTCTCTTGCTTCGCTCACTCTTGAAATTGCTTCTTAACAGCCAGGGAGTGAATACTTACATTGGTTTGCCAATGAATATCGTAGCTTTGGGAGTTTTTGTCATCGTATTTGCTTTGATTTGGAAAAAGGAACGGACAACCCTTCGTTTCCTACTAGGCTCTCTAGCTGGGACTATTGGTTTAACCGTGGCTATGTTGGTTCTCAACTATGTTTATGCTGTTCCTTTGTACGCTAAGTTTGCTAACTTTGATATTGGAAAAATTTTGGGACTTTCCAACTACCTAATGACCATGGTATTACCTTTTAACTTGATTGAGGGTGTAATCTTTTCCGTTTCATTCTGGTTGTTGTATGTTCTTTTGAAACCAACCTTAAAACATTATGAGAGATAAACAAACATTTTTAATGAAGGGCAGTTTTGCCCTTTTACTTTTCGTTATTCTTGGCTACATGGTCAAATTTTACCCTGAAACGCTGGTCGGTTTTGACCAATCGATTCAGACTGCCGTTCGAGGAGACTTGCCAGATTACTTGACTATTCTTTTCCGAGCCATTACACGTCTGATTGATATCCCAGTGATTATCACCTGGGTTGCTATCGTAGCCTTTATATTTTATCGTAAGCGATGGAAGATAGAAAGTTTCTTTATGCTGGGAAATCTGGCTTTGGCAGGTCTTTTAATCGTGACCTTTAAAAATATCTACCAGCGCCCACGACCAGCTATTTTACACTTGGTTGAGGAGAAGGGATTTTCCTTTCCAAGTGGCCATTCTCTGGCTGTAACCTTGATGGTCGGTTCTCTGATTGTCATTCTCAGTCAACGGATGAAAAATCCAGTCTGGAGAAAAATCGTGCAAATCGTCCTTGGCCTCTACCTAGTCAGTGTGCTGGTATCAAGGGTCTATCTGGGAGTTCATTACCCATCAGATGTCCTTGCTAGTCTCTGTGTGGGCTTGGGAGTCCTGTTTATCGAGTTTCCCTTCTATGACAAACTCCGCTTCCAATGGCGATTTAAAGGCAAGCAGAAGTGATAAAAAATTATACAAATACAAAGAGAAGGATATAAAATAGATACTTGAAGCATATTTTGAAACTTGATATACTTTAATAAATAAAGCAAGGAGGAAGAAAGTGTGGATATGTTACTAGCGACACGCTTAAAAAACAAGAGAAAGGAATTAAAATTATCTCAAAAGGAATTGGCTAAGGGGATTTGTGAGCAAGGACAGATTAGCCGTATGGAGCAAGGTAAATACTCACCCGGGTCAGAATTACTCTTTCAGCTATCTAAGCGATTGAAGGTAAGCATGAATTATTTCTTTGAAGAGACTGAGGTTTCTAGCTTAGAAAATATTGATAAGTTTAAAGAACTATCTAAGAGGTTTTTGGATGAGAGGGAATATGAATCTCTCCATTACATCTATGAACTAGAAAAATCTAAACGTGCTCGTTTATCTGCTAAAGATCAGATTTATTTAGACTGGATTGATACATTAGTTCAATTCCATTATCTGAATCATCAAACAGAGGCAGTTGCGAAATTGGAAAAAATACTGTTGTCTCTGAAAAAATCTGATTTTTACTATCTACAGCTGGGAAATACCTTGGCTAATTTTTATTTTGATATGGGGCAGGAAGACACATATCAGGAGCTCTATCAACTTTTAAAAGAGAATATCCAGTCATTATCTGTTCATCATTTGGAACAATTAGAATTGATGATTAAATTCCGATATAACTATTGTAGATATTTGTGGTTGAATGAACAAACATCTGAAGCTATAGAAGAGATTACAGAAACAATAGCTATTTGTAAAAGATATAATAGTAGTTATCGATTAGCAGATTTGTATTGTTTATTGGGAAATATAAGTGTGGGATTTGCTGAAAAGGATAGAATACTAGGTTTTTATCAAGTATCTTATCAGCTTTACAAGCACGAAGAGAACCAGAGAATGATGATGGAAATTGAGAAGGAAATGAAATTATTGGAAAGTGAAGATTAAGAAAAAGATTTGTATTTTTAGATAACTTAAATTCATATTTCAAAAAAAATAAGAAAACCCCATAAAAATTATTGACGAAGTGAAATTGATGTGTTAGAATATCATCAATAGTTTTTGATTTTGGTATTGGAACTTTGGGGATATATTGGGCGTTGTTAGGATTTCAATTTCCTTTTGAGCTGAAGAAGGAGGC
>CAJPJN010000109.1:0-5657 GCA_905369855.1 Streptococcus oralis
TTACTAGACTGCATGCACGTCAACAAGAGTTAGCCAAGCAAAGTCAGCATTCTACTGAAAAAGTAACAATCGATGTTCGTTACCCTAGAAAATATGAAGATGCGATAGAAATTGTTGATTTATTAGCAGGAAACGAAAGTATTTTGATTGATTTTCAATATATGACTGAAGTGCAAGCTCGTCGTTGTTTAGATTATCTGGATGGAGCTTGCCATGTTCTAGCTGGAAATTTGAAAAAGGTAGCTTCTACCATGTACCTGTTGACACCAGTGAATGTTATTGTAAATGTTGAAGATATTCGTTTACCAGATGAAGATCAACAGGGTGAGTTTGATTTTGATATGAGACGAAATAGAGGACGATAATGATTTTTTTAATTCGTCTGATTTATAATGCAGTGGATATTTACTCCCTGATTTTGGTAGCCTTTGCTGTCATGTCTTGGTTTCCAGGTGCCTATGAATCAAGTTTAGGTCGTTGGATTGTAGCATTGGTAAAACCAGTGCTTGCTCCCTTGCAACGCCTGCCTTTACAGATAGCGGGTCTTGATTTATCTGTTTGGGTTGCGATTGTTTTGGTTCGATTTTTAGGAGAAAACCTAGTGCGTTTTCTGGCGATGATAGGATGAATAAAGGGATTTACCAGCATTTCTCTATAGAAGATCGTCCCTTTCTTGATAAGGGAATGGAATGGATAAAGAAGGTAGAAGATAGCTATGCTCCTTTTTTAACTCCTTTTATCAATCCTCATCAGGAGAAGCTATTAAAGATTTTAGCAAAAACTTATGGTCTTGCTTGTAGCAGTAGTGGGGAATTCGTCTCGAGTGAGTATGTTCGGATCTTATTATATCCAGATTATTTCCAACCAGAGTTTTCAGATTTTGAAATATCTCTCCAGGAAATAGTGTATTCCAATAAATTTGAACACTTAACGCATGCTAAGATTTTAGGGACAGTCATCAATCAATTAGGGATTGAACGGAAACTTTTTGGAGATATCCTAGTGGATGAAGAACGGGCGCAGATTATGATTAATCAGCAGTTTCTTCTTCTCTTTCAAGATGGATTAAAGAAAATTGGCCGTATACCTGTTTCGCTGGAGGAACGTCCTTTCACCGAGAAAATAGATAAGCTAGAACAGTATCGAGAGCTGGATTTATGTGTGTCTAGTTTTAGATTAGATGTTCTTTTATCAAATGTTTTAAAACTATCTAGGAATCAAGCAAACCAGTTGATTGAAAAGAAACTTGTCCAAGTAAATTATCATGTGGTAGACAAATCAGATTATACTGTTCAAGTTGGAGACTTGATTAGTGTGAGAAAATTTGGGCGCTTGAGGTTGCTTCAAGATAAGGGACAAACAAAAAAAGAGAAGAAAAAAATAACCGTCCAGTTATTATTAAGTAAGTGAGGAAAAATATGCCAATTACATCGTTAGAAATCAAAGATAAAACCTTTAGCACACGTTTTAGAGGTTTTGATCCAGAAGAAGTAGATGAATTTTTAGATATTGTAGTTCGTGATTATGAAGATTTAGTTCGTTCTAATCATGATAAGGATTTACATATTAAAAATTTGGAAGAGCGTTTGTCTTACTTTGATGAGATGAAAGATTCGTTGAGCCAGTCTGTATTGATTGCCCAAGATACAGCTGAGAGAGTAAAACAAACAGCACACGATCGTTCAAATAATATTATTCATCAAGCTGAACAGGATGCACATCGATTATTGGAAGAGGCAAAATATAAGGCAAATGAAATTCTTCGTCAGGCAGCTGACAATGCTAAGAAGGTTGCTGTTGAAACAGAAGAATTGAAGAACAAGAGCCGTGTCTTCCATCAACGTCTAAAATCTACAATTGAGAGTCAGTTAGCAATTGTTGAATCTTCAGATTGGGAAGATATTCTTCGCCCAACAGCGACTTATCTTCAAACAAGTGATGAGGACTTCAAAGAAGTAGTAAGTGAAGTTTTAGGTGATTCTGTCTTGCAACAACATCCAGAGGAAGAACCAATTGATATTACTCGCCAGTTTTCTCCAGAAGAAATGGCAGAGTTACAGGCTCGTATCGAAGCAGCTAATAAGGAACTTGCAGAAGTCGAAGCAAGAGCCGAGCAGGAACAAATGGTTTCACCAGCTCCAGCTCCGATTGTTGAAGAAAGTCCAGCTCATCCAGTTGGTCCAATGTATGAAGAGCCAGAAGTAGTCCCAAGCCATTACTCAGGCCCAACGCCCGCTACTGAAGCTGTACACTCAGAATCAGGTTTTACGGCTCCGCAAGAATCTGTTACAATTTTATAAGAAATAATCTGAGAACAATATCTTATCCTTATATTTCCAGCGAGCAGGAGATGGTGTGAGTCCTGTAATCCCTAATGATAAGATTATCCTCTCAAGCTATCAAGTCTGAATGGAGTAAGATTTGACGTTCCCCACGTTACGGGATAAGAGGGAGAAAGACTAAATCTTTTTCCAAATAAAGGTGGTACCACGATTTTCGTCCTTTTTGGCAGTCGTGGTTTTTAATTTATTATTATTATTTATAAAGGAGATACCATGAAACTCAAAGATACTCTTAACCTTGGGAAAACAGCTTTCCCAATGCGTGCAGGCCTTCCTACCAAAGAGCCAGTTTGGCAAAAGGAATGGGAAGATGCAAAGCTTTACCAACGTCGTCAAGAATTGAACCAAGGAAAACCTCATTTCACCTTGCATGATGGCCCTCCATACGCAAACGGAAATATCCACGTTGGACATGCTATGAATAAGATTTCAAAAGATATCATTGTTCGCTCAAAATCTATGTCAGGTTTTTACGCACCATTTATCCCAGGTTGGGATACTCATGGTCTGCCAATCGAGCAAGTTTTGGCAAAACAAGGTGTTAAACGCAAAGAAATGGACTTGGTTGAGTACTTGAAACTTTGTCGCGAATACGCTCTTTCTCAAGTAGATAAACAACGTGAAGACTTTAAACGTTTGGGTGTTTCTGGTGACTGGGAAAATCCATATGTGACTTTGACTCCTGACTATGAAGCAGCCCAAATCCGTGTATTTGGTGAGATGGCTAATAAAGGTTATATCTACCGTGGTGCAAAACCAGTTTACTGGTCTTGGTCATCTGAGTCAGCCCTTGCTGAAGCGGAGATTGAATACCATGACTTGGTTTCAACTTCCCTTTACTATGCCAACAAGGTAAAAGATGGCAAAGGTGTTCTAGATACAGATACTTATATCGTTGTTTGGACAACTACTCCATTTACCATCACAGCTTCTCGTGGTTTGACTGTTGGAGCGGATATTGATTACGTCTTGGTTCAACCTGCTGGTGAAGCTCGTAAGTTTGTCGTTGCTGCAGAATTGTTGACTAGCTTGTCTGGGAAATTTGGTTGGGCTGATGTTCAAGTGTTGGCAACTTACCGTGGTCAAGAATTGAACCACATCGTAACAGAACACCCATGGGATACAGCTGTAGATGAATTGGTTATCCTTGGTGACCACGTTACAACTGACTCTGGTACTGGTATTGTCCATACAGCCCCTGGTTTTGGTGAGGACGACTACAATGTTGGTATTGCTAATGGTCTTGAAGTCGCAGTCACTGTTGACGAGCGTGGTATCATGACGGCGAATGCTGGTGCTGAATTTGAAGGCCAGTTCTACGACAAGGTTGTACCAACTGTGATTGAAAAACTTGGTAACTCCCTTCTTGCCCAAGAAGAAATCTCTCACTCATACCCATTTGACTGGCGTACGAAAAAACCAATCATCTGGCGTGCAGTTCCACAATGGTTTGCTTCAGTTTCTAAATTCCGCCAAGAAATCTTGGACGAAATTGAAAAAGTGAAATTCCACTCAGAATGGGGTAAAGTCCGTCTTTACAATATGATTCGTGACCGTGGCGACTGGGTTATCTCTCGTCAACGTGCTTGGGGGGTTCCACTTCCTATCTTCTACGCTGAAGATGGTACAGCAATCATGACTGCTGAAACGATTGAACACGTGGCTCAACTCTTTGAGGAACATGGTTCAAGCATTTGGTGGGAACGTGATGCTAAGAACCTCTTGCCAGAAGGATTTACTCATCCAGGTTCACCAAATGGTGAGTTCAAAAAAGAAACAGATATCATGGACGTTTGGTTTGACTCAGGTTCATCATGGAATGGAGTTGTAGTAAACCGTCCTGAGTTGACTTACCCAGCAGACCTTTACCTAGAAGGTTCTGACCAATACCGTGGTTGGTTCAACTCATCACTCATCACATCTGTTGCCAACCATGGCGTAGCACCTTACAAACAAATCTTGTCACAAGGTTTTGCCCTTGATGGTAAAGGTGAGAAGATGTCTAAATCTCTTGGAAATACCATTGCTCCAAGCGATGTTGAAAAACAATTTGGTGCAGAAATCTTGCGTCTCTGGGTAACAAGTGTTGACTCAAGCAACGACGTGCGTATCTCTATGGATATCTTGAGCCAAGTCTCTGAAACTTACCGTAAGATCCGTAACACTCTTCGTTTCTTGATTGCTAATACATCTGACTTTAACCCAGCTCAAGATACAGTAGCTTACGATGAGCTTCGTTCAGTTGATAAGTACATGACGATTCGCTTTAACCAGCTTGTCAAGACCATTCGTGATGCTTACGCAAACTTTGAATTCTTGACAATCTACAAGGCCTTGGTGAACTTTATCAACGTTGACTTGTCAGCCTTCTACCTTGATTTTGCTAAAGATGTTGTTTACATCGAAGGTGCCAAATCACTGGAACGCCGTCAAATGCAGACTGTTTTCTATGACATTCTTGTGAAAATCACCAAACTCTTGACACCAATCCTTCCTCACACTGCGGAAGAAATCTGGTCATATCTTGAGTTTGAAGCAGAAGACTTCGTTCAATTGTCAGAATTGCCAGAAGCGGAAACTTTTGCTAATCAAGAAGAAATCTTGGATACATGGGCAGCCTTCATGGACTTCCGTGGACAAGCTCAAAAAGCCTTGGAAGAAGCTCGTAATGCAAAAGTTATCGGTAAATCACTTGAAGCACACTTGACAGTTTATCCAAACGAAGTGGTGAAAACTCTACTCGAAGCAGTAAACAGCAATGTAGCTCAACTTTTGATCGTGTCTGAATTGACTATCGCAGAAGGACCAGCTCCAGAATCTGCCGTTAGTTTCGAAGATGTAGCCTTTACAGTTGAACGTGCTGCAGGCCAAGTATGTGACCGTTGCCGTCGTATCGACCCAACAACAGCAGAACGCAGCTACCATGCAGTCATTTGTGACCACTGTGCAAGCATCGTAGAAGAAAACTTTGCGGACGCAGTCGCAGAAGGATTTGAAACGAAATAATCAGAAAGAGACTGAGAAAGGTCGCTAAAATCATAAAAACGCATAATACCAAGTGTTCAAAAGCCTTGATATTATGCGTTTGATTTTTTTATTATGTAAAGATTTACTGGATTTTTATCTCGAATTGAGTTTTTGTCCAGCCTTGTTTATTTATTTGCGATACAAGCGATCGTATTGGTAGTAAGGGTCAAAGGTCACGTTGATACCTAGTTTGCGAAGGACATTCTTGTCTTCATCGGTCAGGATGATAGTTGAATGAGCTTCGCTTCCTTTGAGGTTGCCAAGTTCTTCCATGGCACGCGCAGCATC
>CAJPJN010000110.1:0-5638 GCA_905369855.1 Streptococcus oralis
CCCATCTATCAAGATGAGGCGGTCTTTGCATTTTTCTAAATGACATGACAATGGAATTTTCAGAGCTTATTATTTTTATGGGAGTCATTGTTCTGCTCAAAAATAGAGTTGAAGCATAAAAATAAAACAATACAAACAGATAGATCAATTGGTAAAGGGATAGTAGTAATGTTTAAATCATTGAGAATGCTTAGCAAACTGTAAGAGATAAAGATAATAAAATTTATCCTTCTAAAAATGTATCTTTTATCTAGCATGACTTACCAAACTTTTTACGGAGATCTTTCCCAATGGTATAACCTGCCATAAATAAAGCGATACCAACACCTACACCAAAACCACCCTTGATTTCTTGCAATTCCTTATTAGAAATTTCACGATAGTTGTTCAAATCTTTCATCATATTAATCTCCTCCTAAAAAATAACCAGCTGCCAAACCAGAACCTACAAGTGCTGTTCCGCCTGCAATAGCTTTCCAAGATACTGCTACTCCAAAGATAACCAAGGGAGCGAGACCGCCATCAATATCTGATAATTCATTTTCAGATAGGGATAAAAATTGATTGTCAAGAACGTCAAAATTTGTCATTGAACTTTCCTCCTTTTTTCTTGTTCACTTTTATATTCGGAAAAGAAAAGGAAAAGTGAGCATTTTTTAAATTATTTTTTAGCTAAGTATAGGCATTTTTGTTTGGGGATAAAGAAAATTCCCATGTGCCAGCTTTTGTAGTATAATAGTAAGCAGACAAAAAGATAGGAATGTGTTATGAAAGTATTAGCTTTTGATACGTCCAGCAAGGCTCTTTCTCTCGCTATTTTAGAGGACAAGCAGGTTCTTGCCGAGACGACGATTAATATTAAGAAAAATCACAGTATTACCCTCATGCCTGCCATCGATTTTTTGATGGCAAGTTTGGATTGGACACCCAAGGATTTGGATCGAATCGTGGTGGCGGAAGGGCCAGGTAGCTACACAGGTTTGCGAATTGCGGTAGCAACTGCCAAGACTTTGGCTCATACCCTGAACATTGAGTTAGTTGGTATGTCGAGCCTCTTGGCTCTGGTGCCCTACCAACAAGAAGGCCTGTTCGTTCCTTTGATGGATGCGCGTCGCAACAATGTTTATGCAGGATTTTATGAAAATACCAAACCTGTCATGCCAGAAGCACACCTATCTTTTGAAGAGGTGCTAGAAAAAGTCAAGGGTGCTAGTCAGGTAACCTTTGTCGGAGAAATTGGAACCTTTGTGGAGCAGATTCAAGAACACTTGCCAAGGACTAATTTCAAAGAAACCTTGCCTAATGCAGCCAATCTAGCTCTTTTGGCCTGGGACAAGGTAGCAGACTCCTTGCATGATTTTGTGCCGAATTACCTCAAACGTGTTGAGGCTGAGGAAAACTGGCTTAAGAACCATACCGAGTCTGGTGAGTCTTACATTAAACGCCTATGATAGAGATTAAACGAATTCAACGGCAACCCGACTTGGCTCAAGCCATCTACGCTGTTATGGCGGATGTTTACCCAGTCAGTCCTTGGACGCTGGAACAAATCCAAGCAGACCTGTCTCAAGATCAGACTTGGTATGCTCTAGCTTATGATGGGGCAGAAGTGATTGGCTTTCTAGCTGTGCAGGAGAATCTTTTTGAAGCAGAAGTCCTGCAAATCGCTGTCAAACAAACCTATCAGGGTCAGGGAATTGCGTCAGCCTTGTTTGCTCAATTGCCGACAGATAAGGAGATTTTCCTCGAAGTCAGAAAGTCAAATCAACGAGCGCAAGCATTTTACAAGAAAGAAAAGATGGCGGTCATCGCTGAGCGAAAGGCCTACTACCATGATCCAGTCGAGGACGCCATCATCATGAAGAGAGAAATAGATGAAGGATAGATATATTTTAGCATTTGAGACATCCTGTGATGAGACCAGTGTCGCCGTCTTGAAAAACGACGATGAGCTCTTGTCCAATGTCATTGCTAGTCAAATTGAGAGTCACAAACGTTTTGGGGGCGTAGTGCCAGAAGTAGCCAGTCGTCACCATGTCGAGGTCATTACAGCCTGTATCGAGGAGGCGTTGGCAGAAGCAGGGATTACCGAAGAGGACGTGACAGCTGTGGCTGTTACCTATGGACCAGGCTTGGTCGGAGCCTTGCTAGTTGGCTTGTCAGCTGCTAAGGCCTTTGCTTGGGCACATGGACTTCCACTGATTCCTGTTAATCACATGGCTGGTCACCTCATGGCAGCCCAAAGTGTAGAGCCTTTGGACTTTCCCTTGCTAGCCCTCTTGGTCAGCGGTGGACACACAGAGTTGGTTTATGTTTCTGAGGCTGGTGACTACAAGATTGTTGGAGAAACGCGAGATGACGCGGTTGGTGAGGCCTATGATAAGGTCGGCCGTGTCATGGGCTTGACCTATCCAGCAGGTCGTGAGATTGATGAGCTAGCTCATCGGGGACAGGATATTTATGATTTCCCTCGTGCCATGATTAAGGAAGATAATCTGGAGTTTTCATTCTCAGGTTTGAAATCGGCTTTTATCAATCTTCACCACAATGCCGAGCAAAAGGGAGAAAGCTTGTCCACAGAGGATTTGTGTGCTTCCTTCCAAGCAGCTGTCTTGGATATTCTTATGGCAAAAACTAAGAATGCTTTGGAGAAATACCCTGTTAAAACTCTAGTTGTGGCAGGTGGTGTGGCAGCCAATAAAGGTCTCAGAGAACGCCTAGCAGCCGAAATCACAGATGTCAAGATTATCATCCCACCTCTGCGCCTCTGCGGAGACAATGCAGGTATGATTGCCTATGCCAGCGTCAGCGAGTGGAACAAAGAAAACTTTGCAAGCTTAGACCTCAATGCTAAACCAAGCCTCGCTTTTGATACTATGGAATAAAGAGTCAGCTTAAGGCTGGCTTTTTTGCCCTCTTAAATGTCAGAATATTTTGACAAATAATTGTAAATAATGATATACTATATAAAAAATAGGAGGTGGTGAGATGATTGAGAGAATGGAGTTGGGAGAATTTTACAAGGAATTACGCTTGGCGAGAAAGCTCAAGCAGTCAGATGTGGCTTGTGATGGTCTAACAGCCTCTCAGTTGTCCAAGTTTGAACTAGGGCAGTCTATGCTATCTGCGGATAAGTTGATCCTAGCCATCCAAGGGATCAATATGAATTTTGATGAGTTTGGTCATAAGCTCAACAATTATCAAGAATCCCTACATATGCAAATTGGTAGAAAGGTTGTGGATCGCTTTGCCCACCAAGATATAGCTGGTTTAGAGCAACTATTAGAGGAGGTCAAGCAAGAACAGATGGCAGAGACCTATCGTCGTTTGAATGCTATTGTAATCAAAGATGCCATTCATTCCTTAGATAAAAATTATCCCCTAGCAGAGGAGGATAGCGAATTTTTGACCACCTACCTCTATGCTATTGAGTCTTGGACCTGGTTTGAACTCTACCTTTTTTGCAATACTATGCCCTTCTTGAGCAACCAAGATCTGATTTTTTTATCAACCTCTTTGCTTGAAAAGTCCAAAGAATTTAAAGAGTTGGTACATAATCGATTGTATATGAAGCAAGGACTCTTAAATATCTTATCAGAACTCATGGAGCGCAAACTTTTCTCCTATATTCCAATCTTTGAAGCCGAGTTGGAGAGCATGCTGCGTCCGTATGATGTTTTTGAGAAATTATTATGGCAATTTTTAAAGAAGATGAGTGTCTTTCTTCAAACCAAAGGAAGCAATCAAAAAGAGATTGAAAACTTTATCCAATCTCTGCAAGTATTAGAAAATCCACAATTGATAACCCTCTTCGAATTGCGTTTGCAACAATACAAAGAACTTATCGATTAGTTAGAAATGGGAAAATGATAATAATCTCAGCAATGATTGCCAATAATCTTAAAACTTGTTTCTTCATATGACTTCCCTCCTCATTAGTAATAACTTTATTATAGCAGGGAAATAATCAAATCCACCAAAATCGCAAATCTGAAATTTCTATAAGAAAAAATATCAAATATGCGATTTTCTAAAATAAGGCAATTTCTGTGTTATACTGACCTTGTAAAACATTTGAAGCAAATCCTAGGTCGCAGAAGTGGTTTACAAGAAGAAAACAATTGAAGGAGTATAAAAGATGTTAAATTTACAATTTGCAGAAACAATGGAATTGACAGAAGATGAGTTGCAAGATGTTAGAGGAGGCTACACTGTGGTTAACCCAGGCGGTGGAATTGGAGTAAGCTTAGGAGCACCTTGGTCAATCACTAATTTCTGGAAGAAATATGTTAACCATGATTCTTCCACTGTTAATCGTCGTCATTGATATTTAAAGCCCTTGCCTTTGTTTGGGTTAGGGCTTTTTTTATTTCGTAATATAGGAGAAAATAGGATGAAAAAGATAATCTCACGCTACTACTTTATTATAGCTTTTCTACTAGTTATTGCTGACCAGAAGTTCAGTGGTCTGGTTTTATCTAGCGACTTTGCTCTTGGTCTATCTGACTTTACTTATTATCTGTCGGATATGATGTTGAATTTTCTTGTGGTTTTATTTGCTCTGATTGTTATGATTTGGTCGGAGAAATGGCAACAAATCAACAATAGAAAGTTTAAAA
This sequence comes from Streptococcus oralis, assembly GCA_905369855.1. Lineage (GTDB taxonomy): Bacteria > Bacillota > Bacilli > Lactobacillales > Streptococcaceae > Streptococcus > Streptococcus oralis_BN. Next base: position 4,620 of record CAJPJN010000110.1, read on the forward strand.
GATCCTATCTTTTCTATTCCTTCCTAGCTCTGCTTTCTTTTGTTGCTTGGAATTTTGTCACCTTTTTTCTTTTCCCACCTACTCGAAATGAAATTTCTTATCAACATGCTGCTCCTACTTTTACAGGAGCTACGGCATTTTTGATGTATTTTTTTTATCCTGTGATTGCAGGTCCCATTTTTGAAGACATGATTTATCGTGGATTAGTGATGACTGCTCTGGAAAAAGGAAAGAAATGGGGGCTAGATGTACTTGGTTCCGCTGTTTTATTTGGGGTCTCGCACATTAGTAATCACGGTTGGGTCTTGACAGACTTTGTCTTCTATATGGGTGGAGGTCTTATATTTGCAGTCTTATTTAGAATGACAAAGTCAATTTATTGGCCTATTGGACTGCATATAGTCTACAATGGTATTGGTCAGATTTTGATGTTACTGTAATTTTGGTTGTTAGTAGTATCGCGGTATATTCTTGGGGAAAGATTCCCATTTGAATTTAAAAAGGAGTTGTGATGAAAGTATTTCTTCAAAATAGAGATTTTAGGCAATTAACTATCAACCAGTGGATTTCAACGCTTGGGGATACGATTTTTTATCTGGCCTTTTTGAATTATGTGGCAGATGCATCTTTTGCCCCTTTGGCGATTTTACTCATCACGATTTCAGAAACCCTGCCCCAAGTTCTACAAATCTTTCTGGGAGTTTTGGCGGATTTTCAACATCATCGTGTCTTGAAATACACAGTCATTAGTTTTGCAAAATTTTTGCTTTACTCTATAGTATCCTTATCGTTTTCAGGGCAGCCCTTTTCCTTGTTATTAGTAGCATTTATTTGTCTGATTAACCTCGTGTCTGACACATTGAGTTATTTTTCAGGCGCCATGCTCACTCCGATTTTCATTAGAATTATTGGGCAAGACCATCTGGCAGAAGCTATTGGATTTAAACAGTCAACCGTTAGTTTAGTGAAAACAATCAGTAATATTCTAGGAGGAGTCTTACTAGCTATTCTATCTATCC
>CAJPJN010000111.1:0-5541 GCA_905369855.1 Streptococcus oralis
CTTCGATGGTAATGACACCATCTTGGATAGTGATTCCATAACCTTCCTTACCATAACCCTTATTTTCAACTTTTTTAAATTCAATTCGTTTTTGAGCCTGCTTGTCACCTGTCGCAAGTTCCAATCCACGGCTTGCAAGGTCTGACTGGTAGAAGGTTGCTGCTTGTTCAAAGCCGGAATCACCCGTAGCAAGAACTGTATCTGAAGTGATAGAAGATTGACCTTCTTTTCCATACCATTGTTGAACAGCTGGTGCTACTTTTGGTTTGACACCCACACCTTCGTCCTGATGTAGCCCCTTGATGACTACTTCAAATTCTTTAGTAAAGGTATGTGAATCTTTAATTTGCTCTACCATAACCTTAACGCGTTGATCAGTCAAAGGTTTATAAATATGATTTTGAAGGTCAATCACACCTTGTTTGTTGCTACCGATAAGACTGACTTTTCCTGGTAGAGTTGGCAAGACAAGAGACTGTCCATCTTTAGCTACAGTCAATTCTGTAACCTGACGGATATCCGTTACCTTACTTGTATCAGGAATATTCGAATAAGCTCGAATTTCTTGAATACCAACGTTTCTCCAACCCATTGTGCCCGCTTGATAGTCATTGATTTCTAACTTGAGATATTTAGCTTGAATACTATTGGCTAAGTCAACTTTCTCATCTAAAACAGGTTCTCCAGTCTTGGTATGAGCTAGTTTCCATTGTTTTTCTCCGCTAGCATTTACATCATCTTGACCTGCATAGTAGAGGCTCCAAGATTTGATATTTGGATCATTTTGACCATTACGAACGCGACGATCCCAATCAATTTCCACATGTCTAATTAGTGTTGTTTTTGGCAGCGTTAATTCGAAAGTTGGTTTGTTAATATTTGGATTTGTTGCCCAACGAGTATCAGGATCCCCATCTACTGCCTTGTCAGCAGTAAAAGGAGTTCCAGTTTCTGAGTCGTTTGCTTGGACAGTGACACCTTCTAAGTGGTTACGATCTTCTCTATCTTCAATTTGATTTTCAACCGGTTTGATTGTAGGTGTAGCTGGTTCTACAGGTTTAGAATCTGCTTTTGGTGTTTCAACCGGCTTCAGAGTCTCAGCTGGTTTGGGAGCTGTTGGAGTTGTTGCTGGGCTTGTTTCTTCAGTTCCTGCAGGACTTGTTCCTGCAGTATTTTCATGATTTTCTTCATGACCTGCATCTGCCGTCGCTTCTGATTCAGCTTTCTTTAAAACAGCTGCTAAATCGTCCGGCAACTTATCTAGTGGCTGAGCTTGTGTAATTGTTCCTTCTTTCTCAGGTGTTCCAACTGTCTCTGCAGCTTGCACTACATTTGCACCAAAGATACTAGCACCGATCATTACAGAGGCTGCACCAATTGCAAATTTTCGAATACTATAGTGACAGCGTCTTTCAAAAAAATGTCTATCCATCTTTCTCCTATTCCTTTCTCCCACTTATTACAGTAAGCGGTCTCATTTCCCATTTAAAAATGGAGAGAACCTAGAGGTTCTCTCCAACTAAGTTATTTCTGTCTGAATTCTAGTTCCGATAAACTCTAAAATCGAGTCTTCTTTAATTTTCTTTACGTTTTGTTGCAAGTACAGCAGCTGATAAGGCAAGACCGACGCTAGCTAGGAAGATAACTGTATCAGATTGGCTTTCTCCTGTTTCTGGCAATCTCTTCTGATCTTCTGTTGAAACTGAAGTTTTAGATTCTGCAAGTTTTCCTTGGCCCAATTGACCAATCTGATACTCAGGTTTTTCAATAGTTGGTGCTGCTTGATCGCCTGCTGTAGCCAATAGTCCTGTGTAGGCTGGCTCTTCGTTTACCAAAGCTTCTACCGCATTCGCTCCACCTTTGTATTCTGGAACTTCATTGACAGCTGCTTCTACCGCATTGGCTCCACCTTTGTATTCTGGAACTTCATTAACTACTGCTTCTTCACCTGCTGTTCCAAGTGGCCCTTTATACTCAGGTACATCAAGAATTGGTGCTGCTTCTTCACCTGCTGTTCCAAGCGGACCTTTATACTCAGGCACTTCAAGAATTGGTGCTGCCTCTTCACCTTTACTACTTGTAGGAGCATCTGGTTTCACAGTCTGATCTTGTAGCTGGTTGAGATATTCTGCAAAGTAGGCAACCATTCTTTCAGTCAAGAGATGGTTATCCGCAGCATATTTCATGCTAGCTACTACACTTGCTACCTCCTCTTGATTCTCTTTGCTGGTCAATTTTTGAGCTTTTGATAAAGCTATTTCATAACCTGACAAATCAAGAGCTGTTTCTGTAGCCTGTGGACGACTAAAGATTAACTCAGCAGCAGCTTGATATTTATCACCACCGTCTCCATAAGTCTTAGTACCTGTCAAAACAATTTTCTTAGCCTTGATTGTCTTACCAAAGTCAATATCTTTTGGTTTATTGTTATCTGGCCAATCAGTTGCAGTGAAAGTATGTTCTTTACCAGACTCATCTGTCACAACCAGTTTCACATCACGCAAGTTACCATTTGATCCTGATCCACGTGGCACATAACGGAATCCAGTGATTTCTGTCGCTTCTTTCAAGACCATAGTTGCAGGTTTACCAACATCTCCACCACTCCAAGACGTATGCCATAGACTTGATAAGTTACCATCAAAGGCATTTGCTAAATCTTCTCCCGCTTGCGCTGGAGCATTTAGACTTTCAAAGTCTTCTGCTACCAAGGCTGTTTTCTTTTGTACCAAGGCATTCTTAAGAGCATCAATCTTAGCAATTTCAGCACGCGCTTCTTCTACACTAATGTCATCATCTGCTTGGCTGAGGTTAAAGACAGCTTCCTTCAAGGCATCCATAGATTCCTTAGTATAGTTGGTCATGGCAACCGTTGGTAAGTAGTTCTTCAGAGCATTTTCTGTCAACATCTTACCAGTTAGAGCGACTTCCTCGATTTGAAGTTTATCCATGATGAAGTCATTGTAACCACGGAAGTTCGCATTTCCACCAGAATCTCCACGAGTATTGCTTGCGTTACCAGTTGAGTAGATACCAACCCAAGTATCGCCTGTTTCTGCACCTGTTACGAGGAAGGTTACCTTCTTAGCTTTCTTAGAATCTGTCCAAGTATTTGGCAATTCATGCATTTCCAAATTGCTTGCTTGATTACCTCGACGTCCTGATTGGAATTCTCCCTTACCGACTACAAAGGCGTAGGTATTGTCAGAGCCTGCTTCGTATTCAAAGGTTACACGATAAGTCTTACCAGCTTCAAAACGGAAGTTTTGAGGAATTGTTTGGTAAACCAAGTTACGACGGCTCACCAATCCATTTGTCTTCAATGACCAATTTCCTTCGATGACATCATCTACTTTCTTACCATTCCAATCACGTTGTGTGTATGGATCATGTTTTTCAGATAAGTGAGTACGATTATCCTCAACTCCTTCGATACCACCGATGACAAATGGGAAGATACCTTGAGCAACATTTTCAAAGTCTTGTTTAAATGTTCCTTTATCTGTATCATGATTATCTCCATACATATTTGAATTGTTTTCAAAGGTACGAATTTCATCAAAGTAAGTTGCTTCATCACCAGCTTCACGACTCAAAGTAAGAGTGACATTTGATACATCTGAACCCGTTGTAAAGAAGGCATACATGTTTTGGAAGTAACTTGTATCGTCAACTGTAGCATTGTCACGACGAGTATTATGAGCATAGGCCTTGACATAGTTAAGAGCTAGTGACTTATTGGTATAGCTAGTCACTTCTTTTTCACCAGTATTTACTGTGATACTTGCCTTAGCATTACTACGATTATCAACACCGACATAAACGGCATACTTAGTATTTGGTTTCAAGCCAGTCAGTTTCTGAGTAAGGCTGACTGTGCTCTTATTGCCTTGGATACGAAGCATTTCATTTGCGCCTTGAGATTTGACAATTTCTGCCTTAGAAGCATCACCAGAAATGGTCCAGTGTTTCAAAGTTCCACTGTTAAATCCTTGGTCATAGATGTGCATGCCTTCGCTCCATGACATTTCAGGATTGGTTTGTTTTGAACGGTAGAGAACGTATGGTTGATTTGCAGTAAGATCAAGGGTAATCTTACCATCTTTCACAGCTACTTCCTGTTCTTCAGTCTTACCTTGGTCAGTTAGTTTATAAAGGTAAACCTTACTATTCGCCCAGTCGCTAGGAAGCGTCCAAGTTGTTGCACCAACTTGCGTATTGAAGTAGTACATTTTTTCCTTATCAGTAGGAAGTTTCTTACCATTCGCATCCCAGTTCCAAGGAGTCAAGTAAGCTGAACCATCTTGGATAACACGTCCGTTGAGAGTTACTGTACGTTCGCGGTATTGTGGGCTATTGACATCGTTTGACTTACGAGTCACAACTACCTTATTGTTGTCAGCATCTACCAATTCCACTCGCATTTCTGGAGTCCATTTATAGGTGCTACCGTTATCAGACATGGTAACAGGTGTACCATTTTCCCACTTGCTTACAGTGAAGTGTTGGAAGTACTTGGTCATGACATCATGAGCAAACAAGTTAGTTACATAGCCATTGTAGTCACTTCTTCCTTGCCAACCTTCAAAGTCTTTCATGCTGTAACCACCTAGAAGTGGATAGTTAGCTGCACCACCGTAACTTCTGTAATCCCCAACCCAAGAATCTTTTTGGTGGTTTCGGATAAAGCGTGTGATGGCACTGTTGATACCTTTATTAGTGTAGCCACCATAGGTCAAGTCAGCTGCCCAGTGTTGGAAGGTAGAATCATATTCACCACCATGGCCCCACTCAATAGCAAAGCGCCAACCTTGTTTGTTAATTTCTTTAGCAATAACGTGAGTTGCCCAGGCACCATTGTCACCTGATTGACCGTTACCCCAAACGTCGACATAGATGAAGTCTAGACCTTCACCCAATTCCTTCTTCAACTCTTCCCAACGCGCCAGACGCCCATGAGCCAGGTCATAACCAGCATCAATGTTGATACCTTGGTCAAGCCAGTTCCAACCGTAGCTATAGCTACCATCTGCATTTTTACGAAGAATATCTTCATTAAAATATTTAGACTCAGGATAGGTTTCTGAAGCGTTGACGTGAATACCGAGATGAGCTCCATATTTCTTAGCTTTCTCAATAAGAGTCTTAAAGTCTGCAACACCACCAATACGTTTACCGATGTCTGCATAGTTCAAGTGTCCAGAATCATGTCCTTCACTTCCGTATCCCTTAAGAAGTACACCTTGACCAAGACCATCGGTGTGGAGGTTGATCTTCTTGATACCATCCAAGGTCATGAGGAATGGGTTTTGCGCTTGTGAACCAAAGTTCATAGCGATACGATAAGCTGTGATGTCTTTAACTTTTTCCCAACCTTGAGGGTTGTTCATAATGCTACGGTAAGCAATCGCACCATCTTGCCAATCTACTTTATGGTCAGCATTGGCATCTTCTGTGATCACAACCTTGGCACTTGGAAGTTCTTTGGTATATTCTGGGAAGACAATACCATTATGAGCTTTTTCCCATTGCCATTCAGAA
>CAJPJN010000112.1:0-5536 GCA_905369855.1 Streptococcus oralis
CGTCTAGACATCTCTCTAGCCAAAACCATAAAGACATCGTGTTTTAGGACATCTAAAGTATTTGAAAAAATCAATAATTCATAGTATCCCCAATATTCAACACTAAAGAGATAGTCAGTTAGATAAGATAAATCATCACCAGAATAATAAGCTTCTCCAGATAAATCTTGTAAACGAATTTTTAATAAAATAATGTTAAGCTTATGAAATTTCTCTTGTTTAGAATCTGACTCCATCTGAGAATAAAGTAGTTTTTTCAACCCATCAACATCATGATTTGATACAAAATGCCTAACCTTTGATAAGAGTTCGTTCAGTTCATCACGATGAAAATCATGAACAGCATACATAAATTCATCAATAGGCATGTTAATTTCATCCAAAATAGCCATAAATTTTGAAATGGTTAAATCAGTCTCTCCCTTTTCAAAACGTGAGAGCTGTGATGTTGATATACCAGCTTTTTCGACATCTTTTAAGCGAAACCCTCTAGATTCTCGAAACTTTTTAAAAATTTCTCCAAATTTTTTCATAATATCTCTCCAACAAGCATATATGGGAACAGTTTTTGATTTTTAATATTTTAGCATAAAATAGAAGAAAACAAAAGTGAGGTATTTCACATGAAAAAACAAAAACTATTGCCTTTATTATTCCTAATTTTAGGAGGAATTATGATTATCGTTGTTGGCTAGTACTAAGAAGTTAGTTATTAGAATACTTACATCTTCAATCGAAAAAGAGACTGGGAAAAAGTCTTAAAAATCAGAAAAACGCATCATATCAGGTATTGAAAAACTTGATACTATGCGTTTTATTGTGAGAAGATTTACTTCATTTTTTCCTGAAATTGAGTTTTTGCCCAAGCCCTATCAACATAATTGTTTTCTAGATTAGAAAAGTGAGAATACAAGCACAGCCAAAGCTGCACCAATAACAGGTCCCACAACAGGAATCCAAGCGTAAGACCAGTCTCCGTCTCCCTTGTTTGGAATTGGCAAGATGCTGTGCATGATACGAGGTCCAAGGTCACGCGCAGGGTTCAAGGCATAACCTGTTGTCCCACCTAGTGATAGACCGATACCGACAATCAAAGTCCCCACCGCAAATGTTCCGATTCCTGCTTGAAGGTCATAAAGTCCCAAAGCAAAGATTGTTAATACCAATACAAAAGTTCCAAGGATTTCACTAATCAAGTTTGATACAGTATCTTTGATGGCCGGTCCTGTGCTGAAAGTAGCCAAAATATTTCCTGCATTTTCTTCTGCCTCATAATGCGGTTTGAATTGCAACCAAACCAAAATCTGACCCAGCATAGCCCCTGCGAACTGAGCTAGGATATAAGGGAAAACGGAAGCCCAAGGCAAACCACCTTTTAAGGCTACACCAATGGTCACAGCTGGGTTTAAATGAGCTGGACTGAGCTTGCCAGATACAAATACTGCAACCGCAACTGCAATCCCCCAACCCATAGTAATCACAATCCAACCTGAGCTATTGCTCTTGGTTTTTGGAAGAACCACACCTGCAACAACACCATTTCCTAGAAGAATCAGGATTAAAGTCCCTAGAAATTCTCCAAATAATTCATTCATCATCTTTCTGTCTCCATTAAAAATAAGGGGCGGGCGACAAGGAGTTCTGCCCTCCACCTCTTTTATTTTTTCTTAATTTTTTAATTCTGCTAAATCGTTGTTAGCAAGAGCTGATTCGACATCAGCACGGTAAGCTGCTTTTTCTTCTTCTGACCAGTCATAGAATCGTCCCATTTCATCCAAAACTGGCTCAACGATGCTATCCAAACTATCACGCATAAAGAGCATGTGGTTGGTACGGCGAAGGAGGAAGTCAACTGGGCTAAGAGCCAACTCATTGCGCATTGCATAGTGAAGTGACAAAGTGTCTGCCAAACTGAGTCCTGGCGCTTGTTCCAAACTATGAGCAAGAGCAAAGACTTTCGGTGCATTTGAACCGTAAAGATTTGCTAGGTAATGAGCTTCCTTGCTATCCAAACCACGTGACACTCCAAGTTGCGCAAAGGCTTCGATTTCTGAGTCCACATTTGCTGGGTTCAATTCCCCACCTGAAACAGGGTAAGTCTTAGAGTTGATGAGTTTAAAGCTGCGGTCAAATTCTGCTTTGAGGATGTCAACCACGCGCTCCATAGCTCCTTCAGCCATCTTACGGTAGTCTGTGATTTTACCACCAGCAAGGGTCAAGAGACCATTATCATCTCGGTCCAAGCTAGAACCACGAGAAACTGCAGATGGGTCCAAATGTTTCTCAGAGGTACTGCTTTCAAGCTTGCTAACAGCAGCCTCTACATCTTCACGAGTTTTTTCTTTAGAGAGGTAAGACTCAACAGTCGCAATCAAGTTGTTAAAGCTTTCATCACTGATGGTACCGTTATTTCCTCCATTGTAGTCAGAAGCGCTATTGCCTGCGATCAATGGACGAAGACCTGCCCAGCTACTTTCAATGTCAGCAACAGTAATGTTGGCTTCTGGGAAGCGGTTGTTTACAATGCCAAGTAGATAATCCACATCTTCTTGAGTTACTTTTGGATGTTCTAAATCGCCTGTGTAGTCTGTATCAGTTGTACCAAAGTAAGTCTTGTTTTCACGTGGGAGAACAAAGACCATACGACCGTCACCCAAACCTGTGTCAAAGTAAACTGGCTGTGAAACCTTGATCTTGCTTGAATCCACTACCAAGTGAACTCCCTTAGTTGGACGCATTTGTGAGAATTGTGTTCCCTTATTAGACAAATTGCGCACCTTGTCGCTCCAAGGACCTGTTGTATTGATAACCAGACGAGCCTTGATTTCAAAGACTTGGTCTGTCAAGAGATCACGAGCTACAACACCTGTAATCTTGCCACTTTCGTCAAAGAGGAAGCCTTCTGCCTTCACGTGGTTAGCAATGAGGGCACCGTCTTGGTTGGCACGTTTGATGTTTTCAATCACGAGACGCGCATCGTTGTTACGGAAGTCAAGGTAAACCCCACCTCCTACCAAACCTTCTTTCTTCAAGTTTGGTTGACGTTCCAAGACTTCTTCCTTGCTCAAGACCTTGTTAGCAGCTGGCGTATTGTTAACCCCTGCCAAAAGGTCGTACAAATCCATGGCTACTTTCAGACGGAAGAGGCTAAAGGTAGCTCCATCTTCATCGTAAACTGGCAAAAGCATTGGATCTGGTTTTGGAATGTGTGGAGCGATTTGTTGAACCACTGCACGTTCAGAAACTGTATCTGATACCACTTCTACGTCGAATTGTTTGAGGTAACGCAGACCTCCATGAACTAATTTTGTTGAACGGCTAGATGTTCCTTCTGCGAAGTCCTGCATTTCAATCAAACCAGTCTCAAGGCCACTAGCTGCTGCCTGTAAAGCTACACCAGCCCCTGTGATTCCTCCACCGATAATCAAGAGGTCCAAGGTACGTTCCTGCATTTTTTTAATTGATAATTCACGTGTTTTCTTTGAAAATTCCATATTTACACACTTTCTAACTGAGTCGCTTTATTCTTCCAGTATTAGTCGTCTACTTCCGCAAAGACTTGGGTTGCTTTCACAGCCTTCTTCCAGCCCTTGTAGAGTTGTTCCTTGCGAGATTCGTTCATAGATGGCTCAAAGAGTTCTCCTGTCTCGTTCAAGAGTTTCAACTCATCCAAGTCTTTCCAATAACCTACTGACAAACCTGCTAAGAAGGCTGCCCCTAGAGCTGTTGTTTCCAAGTTTTTGGCGCGTGCAATGTCGATTCCCAAAATATCAGCTTGGAACTGCATGAGGAAGTTGTTCATAGCTGCACCACCGTCTACTTTCAAGACTTGGATAGCTGTCTGAGCATCCACTTGCATCGTATCGATAATATCACGCACTTGATAAGCAATTGATTGAAGAGTTGCCTTGATAAAGTCTTCCTTACTTGTTCCACGAGTCAAACCAAAGACAGAACCGCGAGCATTTTGGTTCCAGTATGGAGCGCCTAGACCTGTAAAGGCTGGAACGACATAAACTTCATCATTGTTGTGAGAATCACGAGCGTATTTTTCAGATTCTGGTGAATTTTCAACCATGCGAAGACCGTCACGAAGCCACTGAATAGCACTTCCTGCGATGAAGATAGAACCTTCCAAGGCATAGTAAACCTTGCCATTGATTCCGTAACCAATGGTTGTCAAGAGGTTATTTTCAGACAACTGCATTTCTTCACCAGTATTCATGATGATGAAAGAACCCGTTCCATAAGTATTTTTAACCATACCAGGTTCAAAGGCCAACTGTCCAAAGAGGGCTGCCTGTTGGTCACCAGCCATACCTGAGATTGGCACTTGTCCACCATAGAAATGGAATGGCGCTGTCTTACCGTAAATTTCAGAGTTAGAACGAACTTCTGGCAACATAGCCTTAGGAATGTTGAGGATTTCCAAAATCTCATCATCCCATTTGAGTTCTTTAATGTTATAAAGCATGGTACGAGCTGCATTTGAGTAGTCCGTCACGTGAGCCGCACCGTCAGTCAATTTCCAAACCAACCAAGTATCGATGGTACCAAAGAGCAATTCACCCTTTTCTGCTCGCTCTTGAGCGCCCTCTACATGGTCTAAAATCCAACGAACCTTGGTAGCAGAGAAGTAAGCATCAATGATCAAACCAGTCTTTTCATGGAATTTTTCCACATAACCTTGACTTTTTAGTTGTTCAGCCAAAGGAGCTGTCTGGCGTGACTGCCAAACGATAGCATTGTAGATAGGAAGTCCTGTTTTCTTATCCCAGACGACAGTTGTTTCACGCTGGTTGGTAATCCCGATTGCTTCGATTTGATTTGGCTTGACACCACTTTCGATGAAAGCACCCGCAATAACTGACTGAACAGAATTCCAAATTTCATTGGCATTGTGTTCAACCCAACCTGCCTGAGGGAAAATCTGAGTAAACTCTTTTTGACTCGAGCTAACTTTTTCTCCTTTTTTGTTGAAAATGATGGCACGAGAACTTGTAGTTCCCTGGTCAATGGCCATGATGTATTTTTCTTGTGACATGTGCTGTCCTCCTGATAAAGATCTTGAGGATGTTTCCTCTTTACACTAACTAGTATACAAAATAAAGCGCTTTCTTGTTCATCAACTTTTTTTAATTTTTAAAAAAACGTGAGGAGATTGTGTGAATTTCACAAAAAAGACCTGGAACAACCAAGCCTTTTAAGTGAATAATAACTGACGAATCCCTGCCAAATCTTCCATATCCAAGTCGTTTTTTAAATAATAGACTGGTGTTTGTTCCTTCTTATGAATCGGGTTATTGGTAACCAGCAAATCATAATGCCGAGTACAATCATAGGCTTCAATGGTAATAAAACGATTGTATTCCAAATACCGTTTCAAAATGGCTGCCATCCTTGAAAAGACAAGAAAACCAGATGTCAAATCCAGACCAATCCGCATATGTTGACCACCATTTTCAGCCATATATTCGATTAACTGCAGCCATTCCCAGAGAATTTTCTTATCCAAATCCGTCCCCTGCTGAAAGGC
>CAJPJN010000113.1:0-5527 GCA_905369855.1 Streptococcus oralis
ATCCAATCAATGATGAGAGAAACAATGCTATGTTTGCTAAGTATCAAGAAGAAGCAGCGCAGAATGATAAGGTCATTTTCTGCGGACGTCTGGCCGATTATAAATACTACGACATGCATGTGGTCATTGAACGTGCCCTAAATGTTGTAGAGGAAGAGTTTAAATAAGATAACGAAGGATAAAATTGATAGATGAAATATTATCTAAAAGAAGAATTTCTGAAGGATTCTGGTGCACGAAATGCGGGAAATAAGGCTCGAAATGATGTTGAAGAAATAGTAGTTCGTGAGGGCTATAGTCCTTTGTTATTGATGGTAGATGATTGGTATCAAATGGGGACTATTAGAGCCCAACGACATAAGGCCAAAGCTCTATCCAAAGCTATCTCTAAGTTGAAGGAAGGGGATCAGCTACTGATTCAATTTCCTATGCTTCATCATAGTTTCTTTACGACTCATTTAGTCAAAAGAATGCAACGTAAAGGAGTGAAGGTTCACTTTATTATCCATGATTTAGAAGTTTTGCGCTATGCTAATTTGGATACAGTACCCTTGAAGCATAAGATTCGTGTTCATCTTCAAGAGTCTAGTCTTTTGAAACAAGCTGATGGTCTTATTGCTCATAATCCAGTTATGAAATCAGTGCTTGTTGATAAGGGGATTTCTGAGAAAAAAATAGTTAGTTTAGGCATTTTTGACTATCTGATCCCGAATTATCAGGATAAAGAAGATTTATCGAAGGAAGGAGCTATTATTGTAGCTGGAAATTTAGCTCAAGAAAAAGCAGGTTACTTATATGAGTTGCCTGCAAGACCGGCATATAACCTTTATGGTGTTGGTTTTGATGAGGCTAGAAAGCTATCCAATGAAACCTATTTTGGTTCCTTTCTTCCAGATGAACTACCATCAGCATTAGAAGGAAGCTTTGGTTTGGTTTGGGACGGTGATAGTTCTAAAACTTGTAGCGGAGTGTTTGGTGAGTATTTGAGATACAATAATTCCCACAAGGCCTCCCTTTATTTGGCTTCTGGTTTCCCTATTATTGTCTGGGGGCAATCTGCTTTGGCTAATTTCGTCTTAGAAAAAGAGTGTGGAATTAGTATTGAGAGTTTACTTGACTTGGAAGAAGTATTGGAACATTTGTCTCAAGAAGAGTATCAGGGTTTGGTCAAAAATGCTAAGGCCGTAGGTCAAAAAATTCGTGAGGGTTCTTATCTTCTTTCCGCATTGCAAGCTTTCAATTAATGAATCTAAAAATGATTTAAATAGATGGATGAGGGAGTTACTGGATTCCCTCTTTTCTTATAGTTAAAAAGAGATTAAAAAATGAAATAAGATTCGATAGTTGTCAGAAAATAACAACTAAAAATGAAAATTCAGAAAAATATGACAATAGATTGCAAAGGGTCTATAATGGATAGAAAAACAAAGGAGAATACTATGAAAACAAGGAAAGTATTGGCTCTTGCGGGAGTCACTTTATTAGCAGCTGGTGTCTTAGCGGCTTGTTCTGGTGGTTCTGCTACTAAAGGTGAGCAGACTTTTGCATTTACCTACGAGACAGACCCAGATAATCTCAACTATTTGACAACCAGCAAGGCAGCTACTTCAAACATTACTAGTAACGTCATTGATGGATTGCTTGAAAATGACCGTTATGGGAATCTTGTTCCCTCTATGGCAGAGGACTGGTCAGTTTCTAAAGATGGTTTGACCTACACTTATAAGATTCGTCAGGATGCCAAGTGGTACACATCTGAAGGTGAAGAATATGCTCCTGTCAAGGCTCAAGACTTTGTAACAGGTCTTAAATATGCAACAGATAAGAAATCACAAGCCCTTTACTTGGTACAAGATTCAATCAAAGGTCTAGATGCCTATGCAAAAGGTGAGACCACAGACTTTGCTCAAGTCGGGATTAAAGCCCTTGACGATCAAACAGTCCAATACACCTTGAACAAACCTGAAACTTTTTGGAATTCTAAAACAACTATGGGTGTACTTGCGCCAGTCAATGAAGAGTTTTTGAACTCAAAAGGGGATGATTTTGCCAAAGCTACGGATCCAAGCAGTATCTTGTATAATGGTCCTTATTTGTTAAAATCTCTTGTGGCTAAATCTTCCGTTGAATTTGCGAAAAATCCTAACTACTGGGATAAGGACAATGTTCATGTTGACAAGATTAAATTGTCATTCTGGGATGGTCAAGATACCAGCAAACCAGCAGAAAACTTTAAGGATGGAAGCTTTACAGCAGCTCGTCTCTATCCAACAAGTGCAAGTTTCGCAGAGCTTGAGAAGAGTATGAAAGACAATATTGTCTATACTCAACAAGACTCGACTACGTATCTAGTGGGAACAAATATTGATCGTCAGTCCTATAAATATACTTCTAAGACTAGCGACGAACAAAAGACATCTACTAAAAAGGCTCTCTTAAACAAGGATTTCCGTCAGGCTATTGCCTTTGGTTTTGATCGTACAGCATATGCTTCACAAGTGAACGGTGCCAGTGGTGCAAGCAAAATCTTGCGTAATCTCTTTGTGCCACCAACATTTGTTCAAGCAGATGGGAAAAACTTTGGCGATATGGTCAAAGAAAAATTGGTGACTTATGGGGATGAATGGAAGGATGTGAACCTTGCTGATGCCCAAGATGGACTATATAATCCTGAAAAAGCCAAGGCAGAATTTGCTAAAGCTAAGTCAGCTCTACAAGCTGAGGGAGTACAATTCCCAATTCACCTAGATATGCCAGTTGACCAGACAGCAACTACAAAAGTTCAACGTGTACAGTCTTTCAAACAATCGGTTGAAGAAACCTTGGGTGCAGATAATGTCGTAATTGATATTCAACAACTACAAAAAGATGAAGTCTTGAATATTACCTACTTTGCTGAAACAGCAGCTGGGGAAGATTGGGATATTTCAGATAATGTTGGTTGGTCTCCAGACTTTGCGGATCCATCAACTTATCTCGATATTATCAAACCATCAGTTGGTGAAAACACTAAAACCTACCTTGGCTTCGATTCTGGTACAGATAATGCTGCAGCTAAAACTGTAGGTCTAAACGACTATGAGAAATTAGTAACTGAAGCTGGAAATGAGACAACAGATGTAGCAAAACGATATGATAAATATGCTACAGCCCAAGCTTGGTTGACAGATAGTGCCTTGATTATCCCAACAACAACACTTACTGGTCGCCCAATCTTGTCTAAGATGGTACCATTTACGATGCCGTTTGCCTTCTCTGGTAACAAGGGGACAAGTGATCCACTCCTATACAAATACTTGGAACTTCAAGATAAGGCAGTCACTGTAGATGAATACCAAAAAGCTCAAGATAAATGGATGAAAGAAAAAGAAGAATCCAATAAAAAAGCGCAAGAAGAACTTGCCAAACATGTGAAATAGAGGAAAAGGAGTTGGTTTGTAGCCGACTCCTTTATATTCTTCGAAAATCTCTTCAAACCACGTCAGCTCTATCTGATGACTTCAAATCCGTACTTAGAGTTGCTTGTGGCTAACTTTCCTAGTTAGCTCTTTGATTTTTATTGAGTATTAGCTATCTTGTAGTAAAAAAATCCTGAGAACTTCTAACTCTCAGGATTTTTCGTGTTTACTGTTGTGGTTGTTGAAATTGAGGGGCCTGTGGTTGCTGTTGGATTTGTTGGCCAGGTTGTCCTTGATTAGGATTCGTTGGCGTAGGATTATTTGCTGATTGGCCAGGAGTAGGTGTGACTTGGGTGGTTGAACTTTCAGTTGTCGTAGAAGGACTCTCTACTTCTGATTGTGTTTGTTGTGTATCAGGAGTACTCCATGTATTTCTTGCTCCGTTTAGGAATACGAACTGCCCGTTTCTATATAGTCCCTCAGGCATTGTCCAATCTCCAGGATGGTTATTTTGAGTAAGGTAGCTCATCATGCTACGATAAACTCTAGCAGCAACTGTGAGACCATCACCTACAATAGGAGTGAGACGGTTGCTATAACCTGTCCAAACGGCCATTGAATACTTACGAGTATAACCGACAAACAGTTCATCTGGTGCTACAAGTTGATTCGACTTGATATGATTTTCGATTTCTTCATCTGTATAGTTAGAAGTACCTGTTTTACCTGCTTGAGGAATTCCAGGCAGATAGGCGTTGTAACCTGTTCCAGATGTCAAGACTGTTTTCATCATTTCTGTCATCATGTAGGCAGTAGACTCTTTCATAGCTCTTGTACCAGCGTCAGAAAATTCTTTTTCACTACCATCACTAAAGACGATTTTATTGATGTACATTGGTTTGTGATAAGTACCGCCATTTGCGAATGCAGCGTAGGCTGCAGCCATTTTTTCACTGCTTGCCCCGTATTGTTTACTAGATTCAGTTGTATTACTTGAAATAGCATTTGAATAGTGTATTACAGGATAGTCGATTCCTAAACCATTTAGGAAGTTTTTGGCTCTGTCTAAACCAACCTTGTTTAGTGTCTCAACGGCAGGCACGTTACGAGATTGTTGAAGGGCATATTGCAGAGTAATATTACCAACATATGCTCGATCCCAGTTGTAAACAGGAGTACTTGTACCAGGATAGTTATAAGGAATATCGTGGACAGTAGTTGCAGTTGAATCATATACACCGTATTCTAAGGCTGGGGCATAATCAGTGATTGGTTTCATGGTTGATCCCCAGTCACGGTTGGTTTCCACAGCTTGGTTGGTACCAAATGAAACGTTACTTGCTTGGTGACGTGCTCCAAGTTGAGCGATGACTTTACCATTGGAAGTATCTACGATAGTTGAGGCTACTTGAAGGTCATCATCTGGATAAGAGACATACTCATCTGTATTGTAAATATCCCAAAGTCGTTGTTGAATTCCCTTGTCTACATTTGTGTAGACTTCCATCCCAGTAGTAAGAAGATTATATCCAGTTTCGTGCTCTACTTGTTCAATAACCTCTTTTAGATAGTTATCCATATATGCTGGATAAGTAGCAGCCGACTTAAGACTTTGTAAACCATCAGTGATAGGTGTGTTGACGGCTTTTTCATATTGCTCAGCACTAATGTAATCTTGCCCTCTCATTTCTGAAAGAACTAAATTACGACGGTCTAGTGCTGCTTCCGGATGAGAGTAAGGATCGTATTGGTTAGGTGCCTGAGGCATACCTGCTAGCAAAGCTAATTGAGGTAAAGATAAATCCTTTAGATCTTTTCCATAGTAATTTTGGGCTGCTGTCTGCATTCCATAATTACCATTTGACATATAGACCTTATTGATGTAGTAGGTAAGAATTTCCTGTTTGGTAGCTTTTTGTTCCAATTGGATAGCGAGCCAAGCCTCTTGTGCTTTTCGAGAGATGTTTTGATCCGAAGTTGATGTTGAGAAATAGGTTAACTTAATCAACTGCTGGGTTAGGGTTGATCCACCTTGTAAAGAATTACTTTGTAAGTTACGTAAGAAGGCTCCCATAATACGAATTGTGTCTATCCCTCTGTGGTCAAAGAAGCGATGGTCTTCGATAGAC
>CAJPJN010000114.1:0-5509 GCA_905369855.1 Streptococcus oralis
GTAACAAGTGCGTCCCCTCCATTCACGCCACCTTTAAACTCTGGCTTAGCGACTGTAAGAGCTGGAGAACCACCTAATGTAGATATAACACCACTATACTCTGGAACTTCTGTAACAAGTGAGTCGCCTCCATTCACGCCACCTTTAAACTCTGGCTTAGCTACGGTAGGAGCTGGAGAACCACCTAATGTAGATATAACACCACTATACTCTGGAACTTCTGTAACAAGTGAGTCGCTTCCATTCACTCCGCCTGTGAAGTCTGAAATGTGATGAACTTCAGCATCTGCACCATTGACCCCGCCTCTAAACTCTGGCTTATCTACTGTAGGAGCTGCAAAGTCACCAGATGTACCTAAAATACCAGAATCTTCTTTTCCACTATCTTTTTTTGGATCTAATTTCCCAGCTAAATCCTTATCCGAATCCTTCTTAGAGGGTTCCACTTCTTTATCTTCCACATAGACAGGATCTTTTGGTTGACCCTCAATATAAGAACGAACCCAATCCAGCTGCTCTTTTGATAAGACTAAACCACCACTGCGACTTCCTACAACACCATTTTGGTGAACTCCAATTAAAGCACCTTTATCATTATAAAGACCACCACCAGACGCTCCAGGTTTCGTACCTCCATAGCTAATTCCCTCTATTCCAGAACCGAAGTCTGTAGTTCCTACTACTTTGCTATCTAAAACTGGACTTAGCTTGTTATCTGGAAAACCATAGACCGAAACTGAATCCCCCTCTGCAACTTTCGAAGATTGTTTTACAACCTCTACAGGAGTTACTCCTTTTACTGCTTCTTTTAACCGAACCAAAGCTAAGTCATTTTTAAATCCAAATACTGAATCTTTCTTATTCCAATAAACAATATCATCATCTGAAAAATTCACAGACAACCCATTCGGTAAAGTTGCTTTATACACTGTATTGGTACGACCAGATTTAGTAACTACCTCAGAACCTTTAACTGTTAAGAAATTATGAGCGACTGTTAACACCAAATTTGGTGCAATTAAAGTACCTGACCCCGACCCATCTGGCGTTTGAATGTGCGTTGTAGCATAGAAATTTTCTGAGCCATTCGGAGCTTGTAACACCTCTTTACTAGGTACAGGTAAATTCGATTTACCACTCAAATCGACTTTACCAACTTCCGTTCTTGCAAAATCCGAAGAAGAGGTAGATGGAGGAGTTACCGAATCTACTACCGCTCTTATAATTGTATCTCCTAAAGCTAACTTACTGACATAGTCATCAGACCAAGTAGTATCACTTGCTAGTTTGTTAATTGATACTCCGTTATAGGATACAACTTTAGCTGTTGGGGAAGTTGCTATTAACTGTTTGAAATCTGGATTTTGTCTTAAATGAAAATTCAAACCACTTCCAACGGGACCTTCCTGAACAACCTTATCTGAAATCAAGCGAGTTCCTTTAGTATCTTCCACTCGAAGTAGAACACGACCTTTTTCTTCACCTTTTACTAAAGTAGCTCGACCTTTTTCATCAAAACTATACCAAGCACCGTCAATCTCAGACTCTACATCTTTTAAAGCTATATGATTTTCATCATAGTAGTAACGGTTTGCACCATCTATATACCAACCCTTTATACCATATTTATCAATCATAGAACGAATCCAAGCTCTGTGCTTGTCCGTAAAAATCGTACCACCCCCAATACGCTCACTCTCAGGGGCGCTTGAAGTATTGGTTCCATGCTGGTGGATACCAACTACCTCTCCCTTATCATTAAACAAAGGAGCGCCTGAAAAACCTCCTAAAGCTGAGGAATGATAAGTGACTGCACCACTCTCTTTATTGATACTGCTCACATTTGTGGAGACTGAATAAGCCTTACCATCTTTCAATCGAGCTTTATTTTCTTTACTTAAATTTGGAGTAGAAAAATCATTGGGATATCCGACCATAGTGATGCTATCACCCGTAGAAACCTCTTTATCACTCAACTCTCTTGGAGAGTCCTCACCACCTGTCATAGCTTCTACAGGCTTTTTAGTTACCACTACTGCTAAGTCATTGCTATAGTCTTTACCAAAGTCTTTGCCGTTATACAAGTGAATAGAGTCTTTTTCAAGAGCTTCTGATACCCCTGAAGTAGGTACTTTATTACTCTTCTCTGTCTCTGAGTTCATCACAACATAACTACGAGCAGACTCCCCACCGCGCAATACTGCAGACTTATCCTCTTGGTTTTTATCATAGTAGTTATGAGCTACTGTTACCATCACATTCGGCGCTACAAAGACACCGCTACCTGATGCGGTTTGTTTTCCACTTGTTCCGCTATCATAAGTGGTATAAGTCATAGCAACACCTTCTGCAGATTTACTATGAACATCCACATCGTGAATATCGCTACCGCCTTGAATGACATCAGCAGAAACAACCCCGCCACCAATAACTGGCAACTCTGGTGCAGCTAAGCCAATTACCGCTGATAGTGTCAAACAACCAACTAAACCATAAGCTTTGGATTTACGAAATTTCCCTAAACCCTTTAAACATACAAACATATATTACCTCACTTTAACTTTCAAAGTTAATTTATCCAAGTAAATTCTAAAAAATAAAATATTACAGTTTCCATTAGCATAACACTCTCTACTTTGATTCTTACAATAAAAATAGACATGGACTATTTTGCTACTTTACAAATGCTATTTAAGTACTGTATCTACAGTAATATCGTTTTTACAAGATATTATCCTAATGAGAAAACCATCTTATACATAAACTTATATATAAATGTTCATTTGTAGCGAAACTGTATATTTTCTTATAAATTATAACACATTTCACAGACGCTTTCCAATATCTTGAAAGAACTTATACCAAACTAGATAGAAAATGAATTGTTTTACACCAAGGTCAAGAAAAAAACTCATACTCAATGAAAATCAAAAAGCAAACTAGGAAGCTAGCCGCAGGCTGCTCAAGACACTGTTTTGAGCTTGCAGATAAAGCTGACGTGGTTTGAAGAGATTTTCGAAGAGTATGAATTTCAAAGTATATATGAACTAGAATATTTGCTGACTAGACTCTGTACAAAAAGAGAGCTACTAGGCTCTCTCATTCATCACTTCACATATTTAAAAGGAATCTCACTACCACATAGCCAGTTGTATACTTGGTCATTGACAAAAACATTCATGGCTTCGTGGGCATACTCAGGCATGATGCGATAGGTCTTATCGCAGGTGAGACGGTTGTAAATCGCAAACTGGGTAATAGGATAGCAAACATCATCGTCCAAGCCCGTAATCATCTTAACCTCACCCTTGATACGATGGGCAAGATTTTTCACATCGATATAGGCAAGGGTCGCCATGATTTCCTCCTCAGTTTCATGGAAGGGGTCGTGAAACTTGAAATAACGGAAAAGTTCGTCGTAAGCCTCGCTAGTATTACCAATCTCAAGCACTCGTCTAAAGTCTGACAAGAAGGGATAGATGGCAACTGTTTTCTGAATTCGAGGATTGAGTGCTGCTGCAACCAAAGCTAAAGCCCCTCCTTGTGAGGCACCATAGCTAGAAAGACGCTTCTCATCTACCTGTGGCAGACTGGCAATAATCTCAACCAACTGGTAAATATCCAGATAAACATCCTTATAAAAGAGGTGATCCCGACCTTCCACAGCCCCACGGACAATATGTCCCTTAACCGTATTTCCTAAAGGAGAACGCAAACCGTCTTGCGAATAACCTGACTGTCCCCGCACATCCATGGAAACAACACCATAACCAGCAACGGTGAAGGCCAGCATGTCAGCCCAGTCCCAGCCACGTCCCATATAACCATGGAAATGGAAGATTAGTGGAACCTTCTCCTCACTTTTTGGAAGAACGACGCGCGCATAAACCTTGCCTTCATTGGTTCCTTCAAACGTTAACTCATAGCACTTGACTTGAGGAATGTGGAAATTTCTTTCCTCCAACTGGTAGGCTGGAAGAGTTGAAACTTTTTTCACTTCCTCATCCCAGAAAGCATCAAAATCTTCTGGAACCTCATCCCGTCCTTTATAAGTCTTGATTTCTTCTAACAAAGCTGGATTTTTCATAATATGCTCCTTTTTTTGTAATCGCTATCACCACTCTAGCATATCTAGAAAGGCAATGCAAGAAAGAAGGGCAAATAGAAAGAGATTTTAGATTCTTTACTTTTAGGATGATGGGCTGAAAGTAGTTTTAGAAACGAAAAAAGAGCATTTCTGCCCTTCTTCTCCTATTCAAGCTTATTTTGTTGCTTCTTTCTTTTGGAAAGTGGTTTGGTAATTTACTTTAATCGTTACTGTCATGTGAGAGTCCTCGTTTCTTTTTGATGACTCTAGTATAAGGGCCAAACCTGAAAGCTAGCTTAAGTTTTCCCTAAAGAAAGCTTAATCTAAATGTTCTTTCTTTTCCAAATGAAGGGCAATCATGCGCCACTCTGGATCCTCTTGCCAGCCTTCAATAGAACTAATGTAGCTAGCAACTTTTCTGGCTTCTTCTAAAATCGGAAAATCTTCGATAATATTAGCTACTTGGAACTCTGGGAGACCTGACTGTCTGGTTCCAAAAATCTCACCCGATCCGCGCATTTTCAGATCTTCCTCCGCAAGGACAAATCCATTAGTGGTTTCTGTCATGATGCGCATGCGGTCTTTCCCAGAATCAGTCTTGGGATTAGCAACGAGAACAGCATAGGATTGCTTGTCCCCCCGACCAACACGACCTCTGAGCTGGTGAAGCTGGCTAAGCCCGAAGCGATCGGCATCCATGATAATCATGACCGTGGCATTAGGAACATTGACCCCAACCTCGATAACTGTCGTCGAAACCAGAATATCCGTCTTTCTCTCTTTGAAATCCTGCATAATCTGGTCTTTTTCGTCACTCTTCATCTTACCATGTAGAAGAGCCACCTCTGCCTTACCAGCAAAATGAGCCGTCAGCTCCTCTGATAAGGCAATGGCATTTTTCAAATCCAGAGCTTCTGATTCTTCAATCAAGGGAGAGATGACATAGGCTTGAGAACCTTTTTGGATTTCCCCCTCTAACCAAGTCAAGACCTGAGGCAGTTGCTCATGTTTGATCCAGCGTGTCACAATAGGCTTCCGTCCTGCTGGCATCTGGTCGATAATGGAAACATCCATATCGCCAAAGGCTGTGATAGCCAATGTTCGCGGAATGGGCGTCGCCGTCATCATGAGAACGTCAGGATTGTCCCCTTTTTCCCGTAAAATACGCCTTTGCCCCACACCAAAACGGTGCTGCTCATCAATGATAATCAAGCCAAGACGAGCATAATCCACCCCATCTTGTATCAAAGCATGGGTTCCGATAATCAAATCAGCCTCACCCTTGGCAATGGTCTCCAAGACTTCTCTTTTTTCTACAGCTTTCAAGGAACCTGTCAAGAGAGCCAGTTTCAAGTCTGGAAAAAGGTTCTGTAAACTCTCAAAGTGTTGCTCTGCTAGGATTTCTGTTGGCACCATAAGAGC
>CAJPJN010000115.1:0-5491 GCA_905369855.1 Streptococcus oralis
AGGGCATACTGAGCAATCATACGACTACGAGCCTTGATATTGCCCTTGTTAAAGTCTGAAACAGGACTACCTGTCGCTTCAACTGCAGCTGTCATGGCATCAGCTGATTCCTTAATATTCACAACCAAGCTGACATCTGGTTGGATGAATGCTAGGGCTTTTTGAGCATCTGCTTCATCAGCTTGTACTCCGTATGGCAGGCGGACAGCGATAAATTTGTAGCTGTCATCTCCCGTTTCAGCTCGCAGTTCTTCCATGGTCAGTTGAGCCAATCGTCCTGCTAAGGTTGAGTCTTGTCCCCCAGAAATCCCTAGTACAAAGGTTTTAAGGAAGGGATGTTTTTTCAGGTATCTCTTTAAGAAATCAATAGAACGGCGAATTTCTTCCTGGGCATCAATCACTGGTTTCACACCCAGTTCTTGGATAATCGTTTCTTGCAAACTCATTCTTCTTCTCCTTCACCAAGGGCTTCCTTGCGCATTTTGTCAATCAAGTCCATCTTGTCTTGCCATACATCACGCGCCAAATCCACTGGATAATGCTGCGGATTGAGCACGCGCTTGTACTCATCCCAAAGCTTGTCAAATTCCTTACGAGCATAATCCTGAATCTCAGTCAAACTAGGCAAGTTGTAAATCAGTTTCCCATCTTTAAAGATATCCACCAAGAGAGGAACGGCATCAAAATTACGAACGGTCTTCTTGATGTAGGTATAAGTCGGATGGAACATCTTGATTTCTGTCATGTCGCTTACATCTACGCCATCATAAGTGATATAATCGCCTTCTGACTTGCCTTTTTCACGACTGGTAATGCGCCACACCTGCTTCTTACCTGGCGTAGACACTTTTTCAGCATTATTTGACAGCTTAATAGTATTGCGCATCTGGCCATTTTCATCTTCGATTGCAACAATCTTGTAAACTGCCCCAAGAGCTGGCTGGTCATAGGCTGTAATCAGCTTGGTACCCACGCCCCAGACATCAATCTTGGCCTTTTGCATCTTGAGGTTGAGGATGGTATTTTCGTCCAAATCATTTGAAGCATAAATCTTAGCCTCTGTAAATCCAGCCTCGTCCAGCTGCTGACGGACTTTCTTGGAAATGTAGGCAATATCCCCAGAGTCAATCCGCACACCCATAAAGTTAATCTGGTCACCCAGCTCACGCGCCACCTGAATAGCAGCTGGCACACCGATACGAAGGGTATCAAAGGTATCTACAAGAAAGACGCAATTTTTGTGGGTCGCAGCATAAGCCTTGAAAGCTTCATAGTCATTTCCATAAACCTGAACCAAAGCATGGGCATGGGTTCCCAAAACAGGAATGTCAAAGAGTTTACCAGCGCGCACGTTGCTGGTTCCATTGGCTCCACCAATCACCGCTGCGCGTGTTCCCCAGATAGCCGCATCCATTTCTTGAGCCCGACGTGTCCCAAACTCCATCAAGGGTTCATCTTCGATGACCGAACGAATACGAGCTGCCTTAGTCGCCACCAAGGTCTGGTAGTTGACGATGTTCAAAAGGGCCGTTTCAACCAACTGACATTGAGCTAGAGGGCCTTCCACCTGCACAATCGGTTCATTAGCAAAAACCAAGTCCCCTTCTTGGGCAGAACGAACGGTCAACTCCAACTTGAAATTGCGGAGATAGTCCAAAAATGCCCCATGATAGCCTAGCGACTCCAAATAGGCAATATCACTATCTGAAAAACGCAAGTCTTCAAGATAGCTTACAATTCTTTCCAAACCAGCAAAAACTGCATAGCCATTCTTAAAAGGCTGTTTGCGGAAATACACCTCAAAAACCGCCTTTTTATTGTGAATCCCTTGGTCAAAGTAAACTTGCATCATGTTAATCTGGTACAAGTCCGTGTGCAATGTCAAACTATCATCTGGATACATACTTTTCCTACTTCCTTAGCTAGAAACACATGAAATTTTCAAAAACTTTCATGTATTCCAATAAATTAGTACTATTATATCACATTTTAGCTGGATTGAGAAAAGAGTAACAAGCTATTCTCCACTCTCCAGTTCATCCATATCTTGTTCAAACTTTTTCTGAGCCCATTCGCCATAGCTCTTAAGACCAAGATTGCCAATAAAGACCCAGGGAAGGTAAATAACATAAGTAATTGCCCAAGCAGATAGGTATTTAACGTTCAAAGGATTGTGCTGATAAATTTCTATGTTGAATTGATAATTCTGTAACATCAAAAGAGCCGTAATAGCCAAGGTTAGGAAAAAACAACCCAAAATCGTAAAATGAAAACGACTATAGTAGGTCACTCCCAGATAACGGGCACGATTGAAAAAGAAGAAAATTCCTACTATCAGAGTATAGACTAGAAAATTCGGATTAAAAAGAGATGGAGCCAATACAGCCACCAAATAGCTTAGAAGCACAAGCCCAATGAAGAGGGAAAAGGATTCTGCCCCAGCTTTATTGATTAGTTGTTCTTCTCTTTCGTCAAGTAATTGATAATGAATGAATTTATTTACCATCTTCTTCCTCCCAAAATAGTTGGTCTAGGGTTTTTCCTAAACATCTGCAAATGGACTGGCAAAGCGAGAGACTGGGATTGTATTTTCCCGCCTCTATCAAACCAATAGTCTGGCGCGTCACCCCCACAGCCTCCGCCAGTTGACCTTGTGTTAAATCAAGCTCAACACGAGCTAATTTTAATTTTAAATTTTTAGCCACCTGCGTCCTCCTTATAGTTTTAATACTCATCTACTCTTAAAAAATCCAAAATCAACACAAGCTGTCAGCTATTTATTATAACCTCATTAATTAGCACTCCAATATTATCTTCAGACTAAAATCAGTATGTTGGATTGTTTGAAATAAACTTCCTAGTTTGCTATTTGATTTTTTGTTTAGTATTAGCTTTAGTAGGGTCTTTTAAACGAGTTTTGATTGCTTATATTTCTTATTTAGTTGATTTCATATCACTATTATATAATGCTTTTGGAAATGAGTCTAGCATAAGACAAAAACGTGTACACAACAAGAGCAGGAGCATAGCAAGATGACTGATTTTTGCTGGATTTTAAGTCTGCAAAATAATACTAAATGAAACTAAAATGAATACTCCTTGCTTTTCTTGAGAGTGAACAAGTACAGTAAAATGATTGTAGTGATTACCACAAGATACTGACTAATAGACATCGTATTTGAAGCTACAAATACAGGTAAAGAATAAAAAGGAAGAAGTTCAATTGCTTTGATAAACAAATCATTACTAGTATTCATCATAATCGTATTTAATATATTAGGGATAAAGAGTAGTAAAGCTACTAAAATACCAAATACCAAGCCACTTTTCAATTTGTATAAATAGAAAATGTAAGATAATAGAAAATAAAATAGGACTAACAAAATTGTATTGACTACAATGGCTACTATAAAATCTAATCCTAAATCACCTGGAACACCCAATTTACTTACGATGACTAGTAACACAATGCCATTCAAAGCATAAATAATGGAAACTGAGACGGAATATAAAAAATTAGACAAGACGTAAATCATCCGATTTTTCTGTTGATTATAAAATAAACTGATCGTATTGTGGGAAAAATCCCTACTAATAATTCGGTTAGCATGTATGACAGCCATTAACATACCGAGCATAGCATAAAAGTTTGAAATATGCTTAATACCAAGCGATGTCCCTTGAGTCTTTAGAATAAAGAATGTAACCAATATCGGCGGTATAAACGAGATAATCAAACCGAGATATATTACGCCTGATGAATATAAATCCCTTATATTTTCCTTAAGAAAATTCAATTTATTTAATTTCATGATTATAACCTTCCTTTATTTTGAACGATTTAGATAAATATCTTTAAGCGTCTCTTTTTTAGTTTCAAAATCAACTACTTTAATAGAGTTTTCGTTAAAAAATTTAAAAAGCTCACTACTTTGAATATTCCCAGACATAGTAATTCTCAGTCCCTCTTCCTGAACAATATCCCCAAATTCTTGTTTGGTAATGAAAATGTCTCTATCTGTAGCTGATGAAAAAGCTATCTCAAACAAGCAATTATGACTATCTTTTCCTACTTTTTGAAATGTCAAAAGCCCGTTCTCCAAGAAAAGAACCCTCTCACAAATTTCTTCAATATCTTCTAATTTATGACTCGATATTAAAATTCCCACATTTTCATGTAAAGCTAAATTTTTTAGAACCGCTAAAACTATTTGTGATGATTCAATATCTAAACCATTAGTCGGTTCATCTAAAATCAATATATCAGGTTCCGTAACGAGAGTTAGAAGCAAAGCTAATTTTTGTTTTGTACCCAAAGAATAGGTCTTTACTTTTTTATTAATAGACTGAGTCAAATCTAACTCTTGGATCAAACTTCCAAATCTTTCTTGATTGTAGTCAATTCCATATAAATTTGACAAATATTTTAAATTCTCTAAACCTGTTTTAGATAAAAATAATTTTGGTTCTTCGATTAAATACCCAACATTATCACTACTTATAATATTCCCTGAAGTCGGTTGATTATTCTGAACAAGAATTTTCATCAATGTACTCTTACCAACTCCATTTCTCCCTACTAGACCAACAATTTCACCCTTATTAAGTTCAAAATTTATATCTTTGAGAATGATTGAATGATCATAATGCTTACTTACATTTATAACTTCCATTTTTTATTCCTCCATTAATATTCTTGGTTTTCTCTTTGATTCTCATTAATTTTAAAAAGTTGCGCCTCTTTTTAACAACATTATACCATATATCTAACTTAATGCAATATATAAATGTCATTTTGTAAAATTTTATTAACAAAAAACTCTCTACCATAAAAAATAGAGAGTGTTAAGTTTAAATATAGGATTTCAAAATATCGACGACATCACTTCTTTTCTTAACCTTATAGACCTTGCTTCCCAATTTCTCAGCTGCGATTGTATTGTCCTCAATATCGTCTAGAAAGACACAATTTGTAGAATTTAACTGGTATTTATCGAGAATCCTCTTCATACTTATGTCAAGAACCCCTCTTTGCCTTATACTTTCATATTCTCCTTACAAATCCTTTTGGTAATAATATCTTTGCCCAATGTAGGGATAGTCTTGTAACCTAAAGACTTCCTTGTAGCCATGCCTTTTATAAAAATCTGGAGCTTGAAACTGGTAGGTATTGACAAAAGCAAAACGACAGTTTCGATTCTTAGCTTCAGTTTCTGCTTGCTGCAATAGTTTTGAACCGATTCCTTGCCCTCTGAGTTCCTCTTTTACAAATAAATACTCGATTTCTAGCCAATTTCCAAAAGTCTCTGCTATCAAACCTGCCAGAAGATTGCCCTCTTCATCTTCGACATAAAGATTAAGTGGCTCACTTTCAGCTTCTTCTCTTTTTGAACGGTTATAAACACGAATCAGATTCCCTATTTCTTGTGATTTATGGGATTCCTTATTTTCCAATCTAAAGTACATCTAAACCTCCTCAAACACTGTTACA
>CAJPJN010000116.1:0-5406 GCA_905369855.1 Streptococcus oralis
TTTACTCACATCAATCTGAGCCCTACTATCTTCCGAAATATGTTTTCCAAAAAACTTGTTTAACAAATAATTTCCTAGTTGAAATTTTTGATACGGAAGTTCTTTTTGCAAATATGTCCAAGAAGATGAATGAGAGTTGAGTTTTCCCTTTATTCCTTCAAATATTACATTTGAGGGGGAATTGAGTACCAAACATCGCACATCATCCAAAATACTTTGTCCAGCTAGAACAAGCTCTGCTCCTTTAGAACGACCATATATTCCTATTTTTGTATTATCAACTTGAGGATGATGATATAGAAAATCTTTCGCTTCCTCCAGACATTCTATTGGAATTCGTTCTAAATTTTGGGGTAATCCCTCTAAACCAAAATAAGCTATTGCAAGACAAATATAGCCTCTAGAAGATAAAAGTTGGGCAATATTCTGAGCTTTTTCAATTCTTCCCTCACTACCGCTAACAATAATCACGGCTGGCGCCCTTCTTAACTTTTCATCATAAAATAATCGACCTTGAAAATGCTTGTCATAGATATCTTGATATCTTACTCCCAGATTCATATAACGCCTTACAAAACTTTGCTCCGCGACCATATCTTTCCCCAGCCTGATTTTAATTTCAACACCAAAACAATCTCGTAATGGAATTCTATCAAGAGAACTCGGTAATCTCCTTTTCCTATTCTTCAACGGTTTCGCATTAAAGAATAATCCCATTTCTGAAACTTCTTTATAAGATCCCGAAATAGATACTGTCTGAGAGGTATCAATCATACCGTCCTGATCAGATAAAAAAATTGCGGTTGATTTCCATATAACATCATGATCTAAAAGCAAGGGAGCATTTATACAGTAATAATCAGACAGGTACATTTCTACACAATACATTGCCCTTGGTTCTAAACCATTAATAGCAATATAAAAAGATTCATCCGCTAAATCTGTTTGTGAAATCAGTTCTATGTTTACAGTCATATCTTCTCCTTTTTGTTAATTTGCTTAACAATTATGTTTGAAATTTACCGTGACTTTTACCACGGTAATTCTCCCCACACCTTTTCAATATCATCCATCAATTTCACAACTGTTTTAAGTTCCACCTCGCTATAGTTGTTTAAAACTGAAAAGATTGATTTTTCAATATATTCTTGTTGCTCCTTATGGATTTTAAAAATTTCGATGCCTTTTTCAGATAATCTCAAATATTTATTTTTCCCATTATTCGGATCAAAATCAAAAACAACTAAATTTTTTTGAATCAATCTCCTAATACTTTGAGTTATTGCACTTCTTGAAACTTCTAATAATTCAGATAATTTTACTAGATTTAAGGGCTGATTTTCCCCAATCACAACAATCAAATGTACCTCATTCAAAGTAATGGATTTGTCAACACCACTTTTATGTTGATTTTTTTTTAACTGGTCAAACGCTAAAATAAATCTATTGAAACGATTATTAAATGCAATAAATTCTTTTTTATCCATAATCTCTCTTTCCTTTGTTAATCATATTAACAAAACAGAAACTTCCTGTCAAATAAAAAATCCTCCAGATTCTACTCTGAAGGATTCCTATCTTATTTCACAACAATATTAACCAATTTATTCGGTACACTAATCACTTTCACGATTTCCTTACCGTCAATTTCTGCCTTGACTTTTTCGTCAGCTAGAGCAATTTCTTGCAATTCTTCACGTGATAGGTCTTTAGCGACCATGAGTTTGGCACGGACTTTTCCTTTGATTTGGACAACGATTTCGATTTCGTCTTCAACCAATTTACTTTCGTCCCATGTTGGCCAAGCTACGTAAGAGATAGACTCACCTGTTGCTGCGACTGTTTGCCAGAGTTCTTCCGCCAAGTGAGGCGCAAATGGGGCGATCAATTGGATAAAGCCTTTGGCGTAGTCTACATAGAGTTTGTCTTCCTTGTTAGCAGCGTTGACAAAGACCATAAGTTGGGCAATGGCTGTGTTGAATTTCAATGATTCGATTTGTTCTGTGACAGCTTTGACTGTTTCGTTGTAGACCTTGTCAAGAGCGCCATTGTTTTCCTCAAGGATTTCTTTACTTGTAATCAAACGGTAAACACGGTCAAGGAATTTACGGCTTCCTTCCAGACCTTCTTCTGACCAAGCAATCGAAGCATCAAGTGGTCCCATAAACATTTCATAAACACGAAGGGTGTCGGCACCGTATTGTTCCACCACATCGTCTGGGTTAACAACGTTCTTGAGCGATTTAGACATCTTGGCTGGTGCTTGCTCCAACTCTTCTCCTGTTTCCACATGGAAGAAAGAACCGTCACGTTTTTCAACCTTGTCGGTTGCCACAAGAGCCCCACGGTGGTCACGGTAGCTTGTTCCCAAAATCATTCCTTGGTTAAAGAGTTTTTGGAATGGTTCCTTAGTTGGAACAACACCGAGGTCATAGAGGAATTTATGCCAGAAACGAGCGTAGAGCAAGTGAAGCACAGCGTGCTCTGCACCACCCACGTAGATATCCACTGGCAACCATTGTTTGAGAAGATCCTCATCGGCCAATTTCTCAGTATTGTGTGGATCAATATAGCGGAGGTAATACCAGCTTGAACCTGCCCATTGTGGCATAGTATTTGTTTCACGACGACCTTTAACACCATCTTCACGAGTCACTTCAAGCCAGTCTGTCAAGTTAGCTAGTGGACTTTCCCCTGTACCTGAAGGACGGATATCCTTGGTTACAGGCAAGACAAGTGGCAATTCACTTTCAGGGACAGCTGTTGAAGTTCCATCTTCCCAATGAATGATTGGAATTGGCTCACCCCAGTAACGTTGACGGCTAAAAAGCCAGTCGCGGAGACGGTAGGTAACCTTCTCTTGTCCACAGCCTTTTTCTTCCAACCAAGCCACAATCTTGGCAATAGCGTCTTCTTTGTTGAGTCCATCTAGGAAGTCTGAATTGACATGAAGTCCATCTTCTGTGTAGGCAGCTTCTTCAACGTTTCCACCTTCAAGCACTTCTACGATTGGAAGGTCAAATTGTTTGGCAAATTCCCAGTCACGTTGATCGTGGGCAGGCACAGCCATGACAGCACCTGTTCCATAACTAGCAAGAACATAGTCAGCAATCCAGATTGGGATTTCCTTGCCATTGACAGGGTTGATGGCATAAGCACCTGTCCAGACACCAGTTTTTTCTTTGGCAAGGTCTGTACGAGCCAAGTCAGATTTGAGGCTAGCTTGGTGTTTATAGTCTGCTACGGCCTCTGCTTGCTCTGGACTTGTGATAGCGTCAACCAAATCATGTTCAGGAGCCAAAACGGTGAAAGTCGCACCGAAAAGAGTATCAGGACGAGTAGTAAAGACAGTGAATTCCTTGTCTGTTCCTTTTACTTTGAAAGTTACATTGGCACCAGTTGATTTCCCAATCCAGTTGCGTTGCATGTCCTTGATAGACTCTGGCCAATCAAGCTCGTCTAAGTCATTAAGCAAGCGCTCTGCATAGGCCGTGATTTTGAGCATCCATTGGCGCATTGGTTTACGGACAACTGGATAGCCTCCACGCTCAGAAGTTCCGTCAGGAAGAACCTCTTCATTAGCAATAGCTGTTCCCAATTCCTCAACCCAGTTTACTGGTACTTCCGCTTCATAGGCCAAGCCTTTTTCGTAAAGCTTGGTGAAAATCCATTGAGTCCACTTGTAGTAGTTTGGATCTGTTGTATTGACTTCACGATCCCAGTCATAAGAAAATCCAAGCGCATTGATTTGGCGTTTGAAGTTGGCAATATTCTCAGCTGTAAATTCAGCTGGGTCATTACCTGTATCCATAGCGTATTGCTCTGCAGGCAAACCAAAAGCATCCCAACCCATTGGGTGAAGGACATTGTGTCCTTGCGCACGTTTGAAACGGCTGAGGATATCGGTTGCAGTATAGCCTTCTGGATGTCCTACGTGCAGACCCGCTCCAGATGGATAAGGGAACATATCAAGAGCATAAAACTTCGGTTTTGAGGCATCTGTTCCTGTCTTAAATGTATGATGTTCTGCCCAGTAGCCCTGCCACTTAGGCTCAATTTCTTTATGATTGTAAAAACTCATGGTCTCTCTCCAATTTTGTGATGTTACTATTATACCATTTTTGAGGGAATTTGGTCTCGTTCTATTCTATACTTTTCTATTTTACCTTGCTCTAGAATTTTTAAACTGCTATACTTATAACAGAAAACCCTTCCAAGGAGGTAGCGGATGTCTCATTCCTTTAAAAAATCTCTCCAAAAAGAAATTCTCCATAGAAGCTCTATCGCAGCTTTTATGACCTCTCTTTTACTACTCATTTTACTTTTTGGTTTTTCCTATTTTTTACAAAAGCAGCAACTCTCCAAAGATACGAGACAGATTGTCAAACAGGTTCAAGAGATGAAAGAAGCCAATAATGAGCTCCTGACTACTATGAACCATAAAATGATTCCTGGATTTTTGGATGGCAAACACACAGAGAGAGAAGTCTTTAGCTTATTTTACGAGACAAAAGCTAAATTAAAACTTAGTTCTGACCTCATTATCCTAAGTGATACAGGTGAGTTACTATTTAGTACCAATCGCAATCATCAAGAAAATATTTTATCTCCCTACTATCTAAAACTACTCATTCAAAATCCTTCTCAAGATAAAGTTACAGAAAAAATTGCACTCTCTTCAGATAAGCAACATTACACACTCTTTATCAAACCACTACTTCAAAACCAACGAGTTAAGGCCTATACTATTGCTTTCGTAAATGAGAATGATTTCATCTCAAGTTTCCCAATGATAAATTCCAAATACATCATTACCGATAGCTTTGGAAATATGTTTTCCAACAATACAAATCAATTCACTCGTTCCACTCTGGAAAAATTTGATGAAAAACTCCTACACTCTCGCACCCACTGGTATGCGAACGAACCGCTTATTGTTCAAAAAGAAAAAGTCGGTGCTATTTTTTCAATCTATACTTTTCAATCCTTTTTTCCCATTCCTAGCTTACTCGGCCTAGCCTCCGTCCTCACCTTATGTATATTCTTCCTCTACTTCTGGCAAGCAAGACGAATTGCTCATAAGATTGCCACACACAATGCTGTTCCTATTGAAAGTTTGGTTTACCAACTTCAAGAAATTCCTAAACAAGCAGAAAAAAGACTTTCTCTACAAACAGGTGATGAGTTTGAGTTTATGGCAGAAAAAATCAACAATATGTTGTACGAATTAGATCAACTTCATCAAAAAATGTTGACCATAGAAAAAGAAAAGTGGATTTTTGAAAGAAAAATGCTGGAAGCTCAGTTCAATCCTCATTTTCTCTACAATACACTTGAGACAATTAAAATTACTTCTTTAATGGATGCCACTCTCACACAAGACCTGATTCAAAATCTCACGCGCAT
>CAJPJN010000117.1:0-5347 GCA_905369855.1 Streptococcus oralis
CTATTATCCAAGAGCGACAGGGAGAGGACTTTGTCGTGACAGAATCTTTGAGTCTGAAAGACGATTTGGATGCTGATTCAGTCGACTTGATGGAGTTTATCTTGACACTGGAAGATGAATTTAATATCGAAATCAGTGATGAGGAAATTGATCAACTCCAAAGTGTAGGGGATGTTATCAAAATCATTCAAGCAAAATAGTAATCGGAGTTCCAAGGCATTTGCTTTGGAATTTTTCTTTGGTTCAAGTGACCGTTTAGGAACATATTTAGTCTTTCTAGGGACAGTAGAAATCTGAGGAGAAATAAGGGATATAATAAAATTAGAAAAATCAATCTCCAAAAAGGAGAAAAAGAAAGGATTTTCACGATGAAAAAATATCTTTATTCTAGTTTGTTAGTTCTTGCAGGAGGCGTTCTTCTAGCAAATACTACTGTGGCCTATGCTGATTCTCCATCAGCAAGTGAGAAAGAAGCGATTACTCAATTAGTTAATCAAGGAAAGATAAAAGCTGAAGAAGCTGATCAAGTAAAATTGATTGGTTTTGAAGATAAAGAAACTCAAGCAGAGGGCAATCAAGAGAAGAAAGTTTTCAATCAATATCGTGATCCGAAAGGAACATGGATGCAAACCAATGGTAAATGGTGGTTTAAATACGGTTCAGGTGGTTATGCTAAAAATTGGGAACAATTAGATGGGAAGTGGTACTATTTTGATGACCAAGGATGGATGAAAGAAAATACTTGGATTCAACCTGATGGTAATTATTACTACTTATCTGCTAGTGGTGCTATGGTCACTGGTTATCAACGTGTGAATGGTACACCATACTTCTTTAGAGACAGTGGTGTATGGGTAGAAAATCGTGGACAGGCACTTGGTGAATATGCCGAGACATTTGTAGGTAAAATCCCCTATGTTTGGGGTGGGGCAGATTTGGATAGTGGCGTAGATTGCTCAGGATTTACGATGGCTATTCATGCTAAGTTTGATATTAGTATTCCTAGAGTAACCTATGATCAAGCAACAGGAGGAAGTTATGTAAGTAATGGTTCTCAACAAGCTGGAGATTTGATTTTGTATAATAGTGAAGAGACAAATGATCATGTAGGTATTTATGTTGGTGGTGGAAAGGTTGTTCATGCTCCATATCCAGGCCGATATGTTTCTTATATGGATCAATATGGCATTACTCAAAATACAATTCGTAGATATTGGTAATATTGTCTAATTTTTCACAATATTATTGACTTTGACAATGAAAAGTATTAGAATATAGCTAAATAAAGAGGGGAAGCCCTCCTATAGCTATTCAATAAAGGAGGAAATGGCTATGAAAAAATCTAAACTACTCACTCTTGGTTTGCTTGCAGGTGCTGGTCTACTTTTGTCTATCAACCAAGCACAGGCTGCAGATACTTGGGTTAAAAATGGGTCTGACTGGAATCTTTCTCAAGATGGCAGCCTCGCTAAGGATAAATGGGTGCAAAATGCTGGTTCTTGGTACCACTTTGACGGTTCTGGTAACATGCAGACAGGCTGGCTCAAAGACGGAAATACATGGTATTCCCTAGCAGATAGTGGCGCTATGCGTACTGGCTGGTACAAGGAAGGTAGCACATGGTACTCCCTAGCAGATAGTGGCGCCATGCGTACAGGTTGGTACCAAGAAGGGTCTACATGGTATTACCTCAAAGACAGTGGCGCTATGGCAACAGGATGGGCGACTCCAAATGGTAAATGGTCTTACTTTGAAAAATCAGGTGCTATGGTCGCAGATAGAGCTGTTCCAGCCAGTGATGGGGAAAGTTATGTCATTGGTAAGGATGGCTATCTAGCAAATAGAAAAGATGCTGGATACAGTATTCATGATATTGTCAAACTTGGAGATGGGCAAGAATATTTGCTAAATGCTAAAGGTAACGATGTTATTATTGAAAAAAACACTTGGTACATCAAACCTGAGTTCAAGAAGTTTTCCGACAAATATGGGGATGAGGTTGCAAATACAACCTTAGCTTTAGTAGATAATAAAGAAGAAGGACAAGAAATTGATCCTAAAGCTGTTATTCGTAATTTCCAAAATCTACCAGGTCGATATTACTTTGGAGCAGATGGTCGTAGAGTATTACCACTTCCAGAGATGACAACTAGATCAGAAATCAAAAAAGTTGGCAATGATGTCTATTTAGAAAATCCAGGTGCACGACTTCGTCTTGGGGCTACCCACTTTACAATCAATAACAATAAATTATACTATTTAGAAAATGAGCAAGGTAAGCTCAAAACAGGTTACTTTGTATTAATTGATGATGGTATGGCTACAACCCACTATCACATCCTAGCCTATGCGGATCAATCTGGTGAGATTCTTAAGATGAAACGTTTGCCATCGGGAGTTTCAGATTATCTGGATAAAGAAATCGATGGTTTATACGGTGAAAAAATTAAGATTGAATCTCCACACTCAAACGAATATTATAAAGTGGTTGTGGTTAAATAAAAATAACATCTTCACAACTAATCGTTAACGCTCTAACCAATATACCATTTCCAGGAGGCTTTAGATTTCTTGTATTTTAAAAGGAAGCTAAAGCCTTTTGTAGATGGATCAGGGGATAGAGTTATCTATAAAATAATGAAAAGGAGTCTGTCATGGAAATGAAAAATACATTTGAAGAATTGAAACAATTTGAAGAATTAACTCCAGAGGTTTTGGAGGAAGTGAATGGTGGAGGGATTTTTGAAGATACCGTAAAATGGTGCGATAAATTATTTAGTACGGGTAGACACTTTGCTTAAATTCACAGTATTCGTTAGAGATTAGATTTATTTATGATTATTTTAGAATTCTTAGTTTCTATGCTATATATTCTGTTGGTAGTCGTTTCAACCATGGTGCCTACTATTTATTTGGGTGCTCAAATTTCCCCAGAATTTTATAAAAAACGTTATTGGGTCCTTGTATTTTTAATTAGTTTATCTGCTCGTCAAACATTTGGAGAATTATTCCATATAGGAATCATTCTCTTCTTTTACTGTGTTTTTTTATTAGAATTGCATAAAAGAAAAGGGGAAGCTTTTTTTCTTTCTCTGTATCTTTTTCTCTTCTTTCAGAGTATTCGTTATTTATTTTTGACAATTTGGATTCGTGTATTATCCGGTGAGCCTTGTTGTTTTGTAGATTCGTTTTCCACCTTATATAGATCTGTATTTGATTTATTATCAATATTTCTATGTTGTAAAATAATGAAGCGTTGGTCTTTGGATTTGGATTTATTCTTTTCAGATGCTTTCAAAATCCACTATCGTAAGAGTTTTTTCATTATCCTACCTCTGACTGTGTTTAGGATATTCTCTTCGTTTATGACCAATATAAATAGTTCTTTCTACGTTCGTTTTGACACGACCATCTCTCTCCTAATTTTCATTCTTTTTTTCTCTTGGCTCTTTTACATCAAGCATTTGGAGCAGGTTTATCGTGATGAGCAGACCATTCAGAGACAGGAAGATGAAAATCGTTCCTTGCAAGGGATGGTGGACAAGCTAGGTCATCTCTATGATGAAGTGCGAGGTTTCCGTCATGATTTTGCAGGAATTGTCGCCAGTATGGAGCCTGCCATAGAGAATCAAGACATGGCTGAGGTGTCTACCATTTATCAAGATGTCTTTCTAAAGACCAATGAAAAGCTGAGAAAGGCAGATTACACAGCCTTTAATCTTCATAATATCCATGATATAGCTATTCGCAATACCTTGGCAAAAGCCATGATTGTGGCAGATAATCAAGGAATTCATTTTAGTTTGGAGACGGTGGGGGTTGTCGAAGAGCTGGCTTTGCCGATGTTGGAGGCTATCCGTATCCTCTCTATCCTCACGACAAATGCCTTAGAGGCAGCCAGTGAGGCGGAAAATCCGCAGATTCGGGTTGCTTTATTGGCAGGCGATAGGAGTGTCCGTTTTATCATTGAAAACACTCGTAAGAAAGAAGAACTGAATCCCAGCATTCTCAGTCAAAAGGGTTACTCTACCAAGGGCAACCACAGTGGACTGGGCTTAGCAACCTTGGAGGATATGGTTTTTCATTATGATTTAAACTTAGATACCCAGCTAGGAGAGACGACTTTTAGACAAGATTTAGAATTGCCATTTAAGGATGAGAAACGAGGGGGAAAGGAATGAGAATTTTAGTTTTGGAAGACGATAGAGTCCAGCAAGGACGGATAGAGCAGACTTTACTAGATATCGGTCGCTCTCGCAATTTAAGATTGGAAATTGATATTGCCAAAAACTATGGGGACGTTGAAAAGTATTCTCAGTATTTTGACCATTACCAGCTCTATTTATTGGATTTAGAGATTGATGGAGAGCGTGAACGGGGCTTTCAGGTTGCTCAACAGGTTCGGGAGCGGGATCCTTTTACAAGTATTGTCTTTGTGTCCACACACTCGGAGGCTTTGCCACTAGCTTTTCGCTACCACTTGTCTGCCTTGGATTTTATTTCCAAGGATCAGCCAGAGGCGGACTACCGTCATCAGCTGGAGCGCTGTCTGGACTATGTACTGGCAGTGGACAAGAGGGAAAATATGCGTCTCTTTACCTATAGTTTTGAGGGGAGACGGGGCTTTACTCTACCCTACCATGAGATTTTAGCCTTTGAAACCTCAGTGGAATCTCATCGTATCAAGGTCTATTATGCCAATCATTCTATCAAGACCATTTATGGCAGTCTCAAGGATATTGCTGCCAAGGCTGAAAAAGATTACTTTGTCTATGCCAATCGCAATACGTTGATTAGTTTACAGGCCATTGAAGAGATGACTGCGACAGAAGTGACCCTGTTAGAAGGCTTGCACTTCCCCGTATCACGAACAG
Organism: Streptococcus oralis; assembly: GCA_905369855.1. Lineage (GTDB taxonomy): Bacteria > Bacillota > Bacilli > Lactobacillales > Streptococcaceae > Streptococcus > Streptococcus oralis_BN. The sequence continues at coordinate 4,875 of CAJPJN010000117.1, forward strand.
CCAGAAGAACACTTAAAAAACATCTTAATGTCTAATATCTGTTAGATTTGAATGAGTTTATCAATAAGAATATCGGAAAATTTCTGATATTCTTATTTTTTTGACTTCTTTTTCGAATAGATAAATAAGAGGAAAAGGAAAGGAGCCTAGTTCATGTTTATATCAATGTTCTACCCATGGTTCACTGAGTTATTTTTTAAATAAATTTAAATAGTTGTACATTTTCGAAATTTTTTTTCGAATAGATAAGTAAGAGGAAAAGAAAGGAGTTTGGTTTATGTTTATATCAATGTTCTACCCATGGTTCACTGAGTTATTTTTTAAATAAATTGACTTTAGTTGTACATTTTCGACTTATTTTTCGAATAAATAAGTGAGACGAAAAGGAAGGAGATTAGAAATGATTATTTCAGCTATTTATCCAACTTGGCTATTTAAGTGGCTTAGAGGATAAACATTAAACATTAAACATA
>CAJPJN010000118.1:0-5272 GCA_905369855.1 Streptococcus oralis
ATTGTGGAGATTGAAAACCGTTTTGATATTCGTGTCCCTGTTACAGAGTTTGGTCGCGACGACTGGAATACAGCCAATAAAATCATAGCTGGTATTGTGGAGCTACAAAATGCTTAAACGCTTATGGATGATCTTCGGACCGGTCTTGATAGCTGGTTTGTTGGTTTTTCTGCTCATTTTCTTTTATCCTACTGAGATGCGTCATAATCTAGGAGCTGAAAAGCGTTCAGCGGTGGCTACTACTATCGATAGTTTTAAGGAGCGAAGTCAAAAGGTCAGAGCTCTATCTGATCCAAATATGCGTTTTGTTCCCTTCTTTGGCTCTAGTGAATGGCTTCGTTTTGATGGTGCTCATCCTGCGGTATTAGCTGAGAAATACAATCGCTCCTACCGTCCTTATCTTTTAGGACAGAGGGGAGCTGCATCGCTTAACCAGTATTTTGGAATGCAACAGATGCTGCCACAACTGGAGAATAAACAAGTTGTATATGTTATCTCGCCTCAGTGGTTCAGTAAAAATGGCTATGAACCAGCTGCCTTCCAGCAGTATTTTAATGGAGACCAGTTGACCAGTTTTCTGGAAAATCAATCTGGAGATCAGGTTAGCCAATATGCAGCGACTCGCTTACTGCAGCAGTTTCCAAATGTAGCTATGAAGGACCTGGTTCAGAAGTTGGCAAGTAAAGAAGAATTGTCGACGGCAGACAATGAAATGATTGAATTATTGGCTCGTTTTAATGAACGTCAAGCTTCCTTTTTTGGTCAGTTTTCAGTTAGAGGCTATGTCAATTATGATAAGCATGTAGTTAAGTATTTAAAGACCTTGCCAGACCAGTTTTCTTATCAAGTCATAGAAGATATTGTTAAAGCAGATGCTGAAAAGAATACTTCCAATAATGATCTGGGAATGGAAAATTATTTCTATAATACGCAGATCAAGAAGGATTTGAAGAAATTAAAGGATTCTCAGAAAAGCTTTACCTATCTTAAGTCGCCAGAGTATAATGACCTGCAGTTGGTTTTAACTCAATTTTCCAAATCTAAAGTAAACCCGATTTTTATTATTCCACCTGTTAATAAAAAATGGATGGATTATACAGGATTAAATCAAGATATGTATCAACACGCAGTTGAAAAGATTCGTTACCAGTTAGAAAGTCAAGGTTTTACCAATATAGCAGATTTTTCAAAAAATGGTGCTGAACCTTATTTTGTAAAAGATACAATTCATATTGGTTGGTTGGGTTGGTTAGCTTTTGACAAGGCAGTTGATCCTTTCCTATCCAATCCCACACCAGCTCCGACTTACCATCTGAATGAGCGCTTTTTCAGCAAAGATTGGGCGACTTATGATGGAGATATCAAGGAATTTCAATAGATAATAGTATGGAAGAGTTCAAGAATGAAACGGGTTTTCACGTTTTTTCTTGACTCTTTTTTTGCTTGTGATATAATTAACTGGTAAATAAAATTCTAAAGAATAGTATTTTTCTCTTAAAAAAGAGAAGTCTAAAAGGAAAGGAGTCCGATATGAGACAGCTAGCGAAGGATATCGATGCTTTTTTGAATGAGGTGATTTTGCAGGCAGAAAATCAGCATGAAATCCTAATAGGTCATTGTACTAGCGAGGTAGCTCTGACCAATACCCAGGAGCATATCCTCATGCTCTTGTCGGAGGAATCTTTAACCAATTCAGAGTTGGCTCGTCGCCTCAATGTCAGTCAGGCGGCAGTTACCAAGGCCATTAAGTCTTTGGTCAAGGAAGGGATGTTGGAAACATCTAAAGATCCTAAGGATGCGCGTGTGATTTTTTATCAGTTGACTGACTTGGCTCGTCCAATCGCTGAGGAGCATCATCATCACCATGAGCATACACTTTTAACCTATGAACAAGTGGCGACTCAGTTTACTCCAAATGAACAAAAAGTGATCCAGCGGTTTTTGACTGCTTTAGTAGGAGAAATCAAATAATGAGATATATTACGGTAGAGGATTTGTCCTTCTATTATGATAAGGAGCCAGTTCTCGAGCATATCAATTATAGTGTTGATAGTGGGGAATTTGTGACCTTGACGGGAGAAAATGGGGCAGCTAAGACGACACTCATCAAGGCCAGTCTTGGAATCCTTCAGCCACGCATTGGTAAGGTGACCATTTCAAAGACAAATACGCAGGGTAAGAAATTGAGAATAGCCTATCTTCCCCAACAGATTGCCAGTTTTAACGCAGGTTTTCCAAGTACGGTTTATGAATTTGTCAAGTCGGGTCGCTATCCGCGTAAGGGTTGGTTCCGTCGACTGAATGCTCATGATGAGGAGCATATAAAGGCCAGTCTAGACTCAGTGGGCATGTGGGAACACAGAGACAAACGCTTGGGTTCTCTATCTGGAGGACAAAAGCAGCGAGCGGTGATTGCGCGTATGTTTGCTTCTGACCCAGATGTGTTTATCCTAGATGAGCCGACAACGGGGATGGATGCAGGAAGTAAAAATGAATTTTACGAACTCATGCACCACAGCGCCCATCATCATGGCAAGGCTGTTTTGATGATTACCCATGACCCTGAAGAAGTTAAGGACTATGCGGACCGCAATATTCATTTAGTCCGTAACCAAGACTCGCCATGGCGTTGTTTCAACGTTCATGAGAATGATCAGGAGGTGGGCCATGCTTAGTTTGTTATCTTATGACTTTATGCAACGAGCTTTTCTGGCCGTTATTGCCATGAGTCTTTTCTCGCCAGTTCTTGGAACCTTCCTTATCTTGCGTCGTCAGAGTTTGATGAGTGATACCCTCAGCCACGTCTCGCTTTCGGGTGTAGCTTTTGGTTTGGTTCTGGGGATTTCTCCGACTGTTTCAACTATTGCCATTGTCTTGATTGCGGCGGTCTTTCTGGAGTATCTCCGTACGGTTTACAAGAGCTTTATGGAAATCGGGACAGCTATCCTCATGTCGACAGGGCTGGCTGTTTCTCTGATTGTCATGAGCAAGGGTAAAAGCTCTAGCTCAATGAGTTTGGACCAGTATCTTTTTGGTTCAATCGTGACTATCAGTGAAGAGCAGGTCATTTCCCTCTTTGTCATTGCGGCGGTTGTTTTGATTTTGACCTTCCTCTTCCTTCGTCCGATGTACATTTTGACCTTTGATGAGGATACGGCCTTTGTGGATGGCTTGCCAGTTCGTACCATGTCCATTCTTTTTAACATGGTGACAGGGGTGGCCATTGCCCTTATGATTCCTGCAGCAGGAGCTCTTCTGGTATCGACCATTATGGTCTTGCCAGCTAGTATTGCCCTGCGTCTGGGGAAAAACTTTAAATCGGTCATGCTACTTGCTAGTGCTATTGGATTTTTGGGAATGGTGGCAGGACTTTACATTTCCTACTATGCAGAAACACCTGCAAGTGCAAGTATTACCATTATTTTTGTAACTGTCTTTTTACTCATTAGTTTAGTAAGACGTTTTATCAAATAGGAGATGAACGTGAAAAAAATTAGCTTATTGCTAGCCAGTCTATGTGCCTTGTTTTTAGTGGCTTGTTCCAATCAAAAGCAGGCAGATGGCAAACTAAATATCGTGACAACCTTTTACCCTGTCTATGAATTTACCAAGCAAGTCGCAGGAGATACTGCTAATGTAGAACTCCTCATCGGTGCTGGTACAGAACCCCATGAATATGAACCGTCTGCCAAGGCAGTTGCCAAAATCCAAGACTCAGATACCTTCGTTTATGAAAATGAAAACATGGAAACATGGGTACCTAAATTGCTAGATACTTTGGATAAGAAAAAGGTGAAAACCATCAAGGCGACAGGTGATATGTTGCTCTTGCCAGGTGGTGAGGAAGAAGAGGGAGACCATGACCATGGAGAAGAAGGCCATCACCATGAGTTTGACCCCCATGTTTGGTTATCACCAGTTCGTGCCATTAAACTTGTAGAACACATCCGTGATAGCTTGTCAGCAGCTTATCCTGATAAAAAAGAGACCTTTGAGAAGAATGCTGCTGCTTATATCGAAAAATTGCAAACCTTGGATAAGGCTTATGCAGAAGGTTTGTCTCAAGCCAAACAAAAGAGCTTTGTAACGCAACACGCAGCCTTTAACTATCTCGCTTTGGACTATGGACTCAAACAAGTCGCAATCTCAGGCATCTCTCCAGATGCAGAACCATCAGCTGCTCGTTTGGCAGAATTGACAGAGTACGTCAAGAAAAATAAAATTGCCTATATCTACTTTGAAGAAAATGCCTCACAAGCCCTTGCTAACACACTTTCAAAAGAGGCAGGTGTCAAAACAGATGTCCTCAATCCTTTAGAAAGTCTAACAGAAGAGGACACCAAGGCTGGCGAAAACTACATTTCCGTGATGGAGAAAAACCTCAAGGCTCTGAAACAAACAACGGACCAAGAAGGCCCAGCAATTGAGCCTGAAAAGGCAGAGGATACCAAGACAGTTCAAAATGGTTACTTCGAGGATTCAGCTGTCAAGGACCGCACCTTGAGTGACTATGCAGGTAACTGGCAATCAGTTTATCCTTTCCTTGAAGATGGCACGTTTGATCAAGTCTTTGACTACAAGGCTAAGTTGACTGGTAAGATGACTCAGGCTGAGTACAAGGCCTACTATACAAAAGGCTATCAGACAGATGTGACTAAGATTAATATCACTGATAATACTATGGAATTTGTTCAAGGTGGACAAAGTAAGAAATTCACCTACAAGTATGTTGGTAAGAAAATCTTGACTTACAAGAAAGGCAATCGTGGCGTGCGCTTCCTCTTTGAAGCGACAGATGCGGATGCTGGACAGTTCAAGTATGTTCAGTTTAGTGACCACAATATCGCCCCAGTTAAGGCAGAACATTTCCATATCTTCTTTGGAGGCACAAGCCAAGAAGCCCTCTTTGAAGAAATGGATAACTGGCCAACCTACTACCCAGATAACCTATCTGGACAAGAAATCGCCCAAGAAATGTTGGCGCATTGATGAGAAATCGACTAGTTCATAAGAGCTAGTCGGTTTTTAGATATTAGATGGCTAACTTCATTATAGACCTTTCCAGAACTTTAAAAAATAAATAAAACTCTTGAAATATCTGGGCTTATATGCTAGAATGTTGTTAGTGTATAAGGTTCATTAGAACACCAAATGAGTCTGGGACAATAGTCTCTTATGTCCCCAAAAAAGCAACGGATTTGCCGTTGCTTTTTGCATGGTTGCGATAGTCTTGGTAAAATAGAATTGCTTAATAAACCATTTAGAAAGGCTA
>CAJPJN010000119.1:0-5206 GCA_905369855.1 Streptococcus oralis
GTGTTTTGAGCAACCTGCGCCTAGTTTCCTAGTTTGCTCTTTGATTTTCATTGAGTATTAGGAAGTTGACGAGTGACTTGGTAACCAGCTGAGGGTGAAGGTTAGTTGTTCAGCTTTTAAGAGGTTTTGGTGTTGAATAGTTGATACGAGTGTTTTATCCAGTCGGCATTCTTTTACAAAGTTAAAATGGCTGTGATTTTGCTTAGCATGAATATCTAGCCATTTATCCTCTTTGGCAAGATAGACTCGGAGATGGTCAAAGAGAGGAATTCCGAGGTCATAGTTTGGTTTGCCTGGACAGGTCGGATAAAATCCGAGAGCCGACCAAATGTACCAGGCTGAGAGACTGCCATTGTCTTCATCGCCAGGATAGGCTTCCCAACTTGGGTGAAAGGCCTTCTGACGGAGAGTCTTGATGAGAAGGGCAGTGTAGTCAGGGTAGTTGCTGTAGCGGAAGAGATAAGGAATATGGAAGCTAGGCTGGTTGGAAATAGCGACTTGTCCAAACGGAGCTGTAGCCATCTCGCTCATTTCGTGAATCTCGTAACCATAGCCTGTTGTCTCAAAGAGGGGAGCATCTTGACAGGTTTTCAAAAGATAGTTGCTAAAGGCTTCTTTTCCACCCATAAGTTGGATTAAGCCTGGGATGTCGTGGAGGACGCCTAAAGTTGCTTGGATGGCTGAACATTCGGCATAGTCGCGTCCCCAACTATAAGGAGAGAAGTCAGGGCGGAAGTTGCCTTGACTATCACGCGCTCGCATGTAACCTGTCTCAGCGTCAAATAGATGGCGGTAATTTTGTGAAGCAGTCTTGTAGGTTTCAGCGATTGCTATTTTCCCTAGTTTTTCGGCACAGCTGGCGATACAAAAGTCGCTATAGGCATAGTCAAGAGTGTGGCTGACGCTTTCGTGGTGGTCGGTAGAGAGGTAGCCCAGTTCTTGGTATTGGGCTAGTCCGTGGCGACCATTGATGCCGAGAGGGTCGGATTTGGTGGCTGTTTCAAGCATGGCTTGGAGGAGTTCTTCTTCCAAGTCGGGAGCCATGTCCTTGCAGGCGCTATCTGCGATAATGCCATCTAAAAGGGTGCCAGGCATCATGCCACGTTCATCTGGAGCCAGCCATTTTGGGAGAAAACCAGTATCGCGGTAGCTATTGAGAAAGCCTTCTAAAAAGCGGTGGTAGTGTTCCGGTATGATAAGGGCAAAGAGGGGGAAGGTGGTGCGGAAGGTATCCCAGAAACCATTGTTGCTGAAGAGAACACCGGGCTTTACAGTTCCAGTAGCCAGATCCATGTGGATGGCTTGCCCTGATTCATCAACCTCATAAAAAGTCTGTGGGAATAGGAAGAGTCTGTAAAGGCAGTGATCAAAGAAGGTTCGGTCAGCTTCTCCTGTCTCTATAATGTCAAAACGATGGAGGAGATTTTCCCAGTCCGCTTGTGCATTTGCTTTACAGTTATCAAAATCTTGTTGAGGTAGATTAAGCAGTGCTTGAGAAGGCGAGATGAAAGAAGTCGCTAGCTGAATCTCGGTTTGACTACTTGCTAAGTCAATTTGCCAGTCTCCCCCTTCCTGGCTGACAGCAAGAATATCCGTGTTCATTTGCAGGGCAGTGAACAGTATCAGTGGATTTTTGTTGGTCTCAGTTTTCCCTTCTTGTCGTAGGGCAAGAGTTCGCTTATCTACTTGCTCTACTGTCAGTTCATCTGCTGCGTGAAGATAGAGGGAGAGGGCTTTGCCTTGCTTTTGCTCCAAACGAATAGAAGCACCGTAGCAAGTCGGTGTGAGCTGGGTTTCAATCTGATAGCGCAGGGAGAAAATCTTCAGATAATGAGGTTGGAAAGAGGCCTTATCGATATCATAGGAAGACTGACGATGGAAGAGGCTGTCTCCACCTAGCTGGCCTGTGACAGGTGTCAGAAGGAGCCAAGAGTAGTCCCCAATCCAAGGACTGGGCTGGTGGGTTAATCGAATCCCCTGAAAGATAGGCAGATGTGGATCAAAAAACCAAGAGCCCTCCTGGTCACTGGTCTGGGGTACAAAGTAATTCATCCCAAAAGGAACGCCTGTGTATGGCAGGGTATTTCCCCGAGAAAAGGCATGCTTGCTGGCAGTTCCAAAGCGGGTATCGATGGTTTCAAGTAGTGGTTTCATAGTCTTTCCTTTAGCTGTTTTTCTACATTATATCAGAAAAAGATAGCCTTTAGAAAAGGAGTTTCAAAGATAACTATTTTGTAGAAAAATGACTATCATTTGTGTATGTATTTTCTGTCTCAAAAGCTATATACTGAAAATGAAACTTGTTTGAAAGAGGAAACTGCACGATGATTTATTCTAAAGAAATTGTTAGAGACTGGCTGGATGAAGTAGCAGAGCGGGCCAAGGACCATCCAGAGTGGGTGGAAGTCTTTGAGCGTTGCTACACAGATACCTTGGACAATACGGTTGAAATCCTAGAAGATGGTTCAACCTTTGTGCTCACAGGAGATATTCCTGCTATGTGGCTTCGAGATTCGACAGCCCAACTCAGACCCTACCTGCATGTGGCTAAAAGAGATCCCCTCCTGCGTCAGACCATTGCAGGTTTGGTCAAACGTCAGATGACCTTGGTACTCAAGGATCCTTATGCCAATTCCTTCAACATTGAGGAAAACTGGAAGGGACACCACGAGACCGACCATACAGACCTTAATGGCTGGATTTGGGAGCGCAAGTATGAGGTGGACTCGCTTTGCTATCCTTTGCAGTTGGCTTATCTCCTCTGGAAAGAGACTGGCGAGACTAGTCAGTTTGATGAGACTTTTGTCGCAGCGACTAAGGAAATTCTCCATCTTTGGACGGTGGAACAAGACCACAAGAACTCTCCTTATCGTTTTGTCCGAGATACGGACCGTAAGGAAGATACACTGGTAAATGATGGCTTTGGACCTGATTTTGCAGTGACTGGTATGACTTGGTCAGCTTTTCGTCCGAGCGATGACTGCTGCCAGTATAGTTACTTGATTCCGTCAAATATGTTTGCTGTAGTAGTCTTGGGTTATGTGCAAGAAATCTTTGCAGCATTAAACCTAGCTGATAGCCAGAGTGTTATTGCTGATGCTAAGCGTCTCCAGTCTGAAATCCAAGAAGGAATTGAAAACTACGCTTACACCACCAACAGCAAGGGCGAAAAGATTTATGCCTTTGAAGTGGATGGTTTGGGAAATGCTAGCATCATGGATGATCCAAACGTACCAAGTCTGCTGGCTGCGCCTTATCTGGGCTACTGTTCAGTCGATGATGAAGTTTATCAAGCAACTCGTCGTACCATTCTGAGCCCTGAAAATCCATACTTCTACCAAGGAGAATACGCTAGCGGTCTCGGAAGTTCTCATACCTTCTATCGCTATATCTGGCCAATCGCCCTTTCTATCCAAGGCTTGACAACAAGAGATAAGGCAGAGAAGAAATTCTTGCTGGATCAGCTGGTTGCTTGCGATGGTGGTACAGGTGTCATGCATGAAAGCTTCCACGTGGACGACCCAACTCTCTACTCTCGTGAATGGTTCTCTTGGGCCAACATGATGTTCTGTGAGTTGGTCTTGGATTACTTGGATATTCGCTAAGGAACACGCTTTAGCGCAACTGATTCTTGGAAAGAATCACAAATTTACATTTAAAACGTTAATAATAAAAATTTAAATTTAGAATGAGGTTTTACTTCATGGAAAATGTTGTCGTACATATTATCTCACATAGTCACTGGGATCGTGAGTGGTACTTGCCTTTTGAAAGCCACCGTATGCAGTTGGTGGAATTATTTGACAATCTCTTTGATCTCTTTGAAAATGACCCTGAGTTCAAGAGCTTCCACTTGGATGGACAAACCATTGTCCTTGATGACTATTTAGAAATTCGCCCTGAAAACCGTGACAAGGTTCAGCGCTATATCGACGAAGGCAAGCTCAAGATTGGACCATTCTATATCTTGCAGGATGATTACTTGATTTCAAGTGAAGCTAACGTCCGCAATACCTTGATTGGCCAAGCAGAAGCTGCAAAATGGGGCAAATCAACCCAGATTGGTTACTTCCCAGATACCTTTGGAAATATGGGGCAAGCGCCTCAAATCCTTCAAAAATCAGGTATTCACGTGGCGGCCTTTGGTCGTGGTGTGAAGCCGATTGGATTTGACAACCAAGTCCTCGAAGATGAGCAGTTTACTTCTCAGTTTTCAGAAATGTACTGGCAGGGTGCGGATGGTAGTCGTGTTTTAGGTATTCTCTTTGCCAACTGGTACAGTAACGGGAATGAAATCCCAGTTGACAAAGATGAGGCCATGACCTTCTGGAAACAAAAATTGTCAGATGTGCGTGCCTACGCTTCGACTAACCAATGGTTGATGATGAACGGATGTGATCACCAGCCTGTACAGAAAAATCTGAGCGAAGCCATTCGTGTGGCAAATGAACTCTTCCCAGATGTAACCTTTGTTCATAGTTCTTTTGATGAATATGTCCAAGCCGTGGAAAGTGCCCTACCAGAGCAATTATCAACGGTTACAGGTGAGTTGACCAGTCAGGAAACAGATGGCTGGTACACACTTGCCAACACTTCTTCATCTCGTATTTATCTCAAACAAGCCTTCCAAGAAAATAGCAACCTCCTAGAGCAAGTTGTAGAACCCTTGACTATTATCACTGGGGGCCACAACCACAAGGATCAGTTGACCTATGCTTGGAAAACACTTTTGCAAAATGCGCCGCATGATAGTATCTGTGGTTGTAGCGTGGACGAAGTTCACCGTGAGATGGAAACTCGTTTTGCCAAAGTTAATCAAGTTGGAAACTTTGTTAAGACCAATCTTCTTAACGAATGGAAGGGTAAAATCGCTACAGCTAAGGCTCAAAGTGATTATCTCTTTACTGTCATTAACACAGGATTGCATGATAAGGTCGATACGGTCAGTACAGTGATTGATGTGGCGACTTGTGATTTCAAGGAATTGCATCCAACAGAAGGCTACAAGAAGATGGCAGCTCTTACCTTGCCAAGTTACCGTGTGGAGGACTTGGATGGTCGTCCTGTAGAGGCTAAAATCGAAGACCTTGGGGCTAATTTTGAGTATGATTTACCAAAAGACAAGTTCCGCCAAGCTCGTATCGCTCGTCAAGTGCGCGTGACCATTCCTGTTCATCTGGCATCACTTTCTTGGACCACTTTCCAA
>CAJPJN010000120.1:0-5194 GCA_905369855.1 Streptococcus oralis
TGCGGAACCTGTTTATGCCTACCAGGGCGGGGGCGTGCAGTTGCAAAAATCTGGTGTCTTCTTTGTTAAAGAACTCAACGCCCAAAAAGCCCGCCTAAAGCTCCTCATTGCCCTCAATGCCGGACTAACAGGACAGGCTTTGAAAGACTATATGGAAGGGTAAGTCTCTTCTCTAAAAACAAATCAGGAAATCTTCACGATTCCCTGATTTTTTCTATTTACGTTTTCGTGTTGAGCGGCGTTCTGTCAAACCATGAGGTAAGAGAACTTCACGTTCTTCCAACTCTTCCTTGTGCATAATCTTAGTCAACATACGCATACTAATAGCACCAAGGTCATAAAGAGGTTGGGCAATAGTGGTCAAGTTTGGACGAGTAAAGCGAGAGACCTGTGAATCATCACTAGTAATGATTTCAAACTCTTCTGGTACTGACACACCCTTATCAGCAAGGCCGTTCAAGACACCTGCTGCCAACTCATCACCTGTTACAACTGCTGCAGTTGCATTTGATGAAATCAAGCGTTCTGCCAAGGCATAGCCATCTTCATAAGTGTATTTAGACTCAAATACCAATCCTTCGCTATAAGAAATACCTGCTTTTTTCAAGGCTTCCTTGTAGCCAACCAAACGAACCTTACCATTGATGTCATCCACTAGTGGACCGCTAACGAAAGCAATGCGCTCATTTTCTTTAGCAAGGTAGGTTACTGCATCAATCGTTGCTTGTTTGTAGTCAATATTGACACTTGGAAGCTGATGTTCTACATCCACAGTTCCTGCAAGAACAACTGGTGTCCGAGAACGAGAAAACTCTGAACGAATTTTTTCAGTCAAGTGATACCCCATAAAGATGATACCATCCACTTGCTTAGAAAACAGTGTATTGACAACTGAAACTTCCTTGTCATCATCCTCATCACTATTGGCAAGGACGATGTTATACTTGTACATTTCAGCGATATCATCAATCCCTTTAGCAAGCGTTGAGAAATAGCCATTGGTAATATTTGGAATCACGACACCGACAGTGGTTGTCTTTTTACTTGCAAGACCACGCGCCACTGCATTTGGACGGTAATCCAAACGGTCAATCACCTCAAGCACTTTTTTTCGAGTATTCTCTTTTACATTCTTATTGCCATTGACTACACGGCTAACTGTCGCCATTGAAACTCCTGCTTCACGGGCGACATCATAAATCGTTACTGTATCGTCTGTATTCATTCCATTTCCTTTCTATATCATACCTCACGAGACTCCAAAAAAGAGACGGTATGAAAATTTCGTTTTCATGATTCTACTTATTCCATTTTATCACTATTTGTAAACACTTTCAAGCATTTTTTGAAGATTATTTGAAAAAATTTCATAGGAAGCTATGTTTATGAAGAAAAAATCACCTTTTCTTGATTTTTAATCCTATTTGCTGTATGATAAGGGAAAAGAAAGGGGGAAGAAATATGGCTTTTACCAATACCCACATGCGGTCGGCTAGTTTTGGTATTGTTACCAACTTGCCTGATGATGTCATTGACTCTTTTTGGTATATTATTGACCACTTCTTAAAAAATGTCTTTGAACTGGAAGAAGAACTCGAGTTTCAATTGCTCAATAACCAAGGAAAAATTACCTTCCACTTTTCAAGTCAACACCTCCCTACAGCCATTGATTTTGACTTTAACCATCCTTTTGACCCTCTTTATCCGCCAAGAGTACTGGTTTTAGACATGGACGGTAGAGAAACTATCCTCCTCCCAGAAGAAAATGACCTATTTTAATACTCAATGAAAATCAAAGAGCAAACTAGGAAGCTAGCCGCAGGTTGCTCAAAACACTGTTTTGAGGTTACAGATGGAAGCTAACGTGGTTTGAAGAGATTTTCGAAGAGTATAAAAACTCTAGCCTTCAGTTGCAAGTGACTGAAAACTAGAGTTTTTTCTATTTTTTCAAAGCATCATACAAGTTACGGATAGGTTGCTTTAAGGTAGGATGGATAAAATGAGGTGCAATTTCCTGTAAGGACTCAAGGACAAAAAGGCGTTCCGCTATGTAAGGATGAGGCAAGATAAGGTCATCTGTATAAAGGATCTGGTCCTCCACAAAGAGCAAGTCCAAATCAATCAAACGAGGCCCCCAATGTACCTCTCGAACCCGTCCCATCTCTGACTCAATGGCTAACAAGGTCTCTAACAAGACTGGTGCTGGTAGCCATGTTTCCACTTCAATCACCTGATTAGCAAAACTATCCTGCTCCACACCACCCCAAGGCTCCGTCGTCAAGACACTGGACTCTTTGAGAATATGGATACCTCGAGCTCGCATTTTCTCAATAGCTTGTTTCAAGTTTGCTTGTTTATCTCCCATATTGCTTCCTAGGGCGATAAAGGCCCGTTGCTTGTGACGATGAATGGTTACCGAGCAAGTATCTAGCGGCAAATGCACTGGCGCCCAAGGTTTTTTCAGTTCCAGCTTTATTTCTTGGACAAGAGGATAGGCCTCAAAGGTACGTTCTACCAGTTTGTAGGCTACCGTTTCAATCAAGTCCTCAGTTGTTTCCTGAAACCAAGTCGTCCACTGCTGACACAGTTCTCCGTAATGGACAGAGGCCGTTAAATCCAAGTCTGTAGCCGCCTTGGTCATATCATAGGATAGGATTGCGGAAATAACAAACTTCTGCCCCAATTCTTTCTCACTAGGAAAAAGACCATGATAGGCAAAAATTTCCAAATCCTTAATCTGTAGTTGATCCATAATGATTCCTTTCTAGAAAAATCCGCCCAAAGCGGATTCTTTTTATAGTCCCATTAAACGATAAGCCTGATCTCGGAGGTCCTTATCTGTTTCAAATAGACCACGAGCTACTGTCGTCAAGGTTGCAGTTCCTGGTTTTCTGACACCACGCATACTCATACACATATGTTCCGCCTCAATGACAACAAAGGCTCCTTTAGCACCTAGATAGTCCATCAAGGCATCGGCCACTTCGATATTCAAACGTTCTTGAATTTGTGGTTTTTTCGAATAAACTTCAACCGTACGGGCAAGTTTAGACAAACCTGCCACACGGCCATCTGGAATATAGGCAATATGCGCTCTCCCATAAAATGGTAGAAAGTGGTGTTCACACATGGTATGGAAAAAGATATCCTTTTCTACCACCATATTATCGTCAATAATCTCAAAGGATTTTGACAAATGTTCCTCCGCTGTTTGACCAAGACCTGAAAAAATCTCTTGGTACATACGGGCTACACGAGCAGGTGTTTCCTGCAAGCCCTCGCGGTTAGCGTCCTCTCCCACAGCCTCGATAATCATTTTTACAGCTGCTTCAATCTTTTGTGTATCCATTCTCGTTTTTCCTCTCCATCAGATAGGCTCTCACTTGGCTCAAAAAATACAAGGAACCTGTGACAATCCTAACTGTTTTTTTCTCTTCTTTTTTATCTGTCAATTTTTGCTCTAGAAAATCCTGCCAATCTTGGTAGCTGTGATTTCTAGACTTAGCTGCCTCTTTCAGCACGCTTTCATCAGTCGCCCGACTATCGTCAAAATGTGTCAGGGTAAGCTCGGTATCTGGTATTGCCCCCAGCAAATCCAACATATCCTCCAAGGCCTTGGTTTTGATGCAAGTAAAGAGGATTTCCTTACGATAATCCGCAAAGCGTTCTTGCAAGGTTGCTAATAAAGCCTTGATAGCATGGGGATTGTGGGCTCCATCCAAAATCATCAAGGGGTTCCTTGACACGACCTCCAAACGCCCTGGCCAACTTGTTTCTTCCAAGGCTTGAGCAAGCAAATGATTACTTGCTAGTTCTCGACCATCTTCTTGACAAAAATTATCAAGTAAAGCTATGGCCATTCCAGCATTCTCTATCTGGTGCAAACCAAGCAGGCCAGTCTGGAAGCGACCTTGTCTGACAACACTTGTATAGTCAAAGACTTCACCTGTAACCACACTCTTTTGATGGCTGACCTGATAATCTGTCCCGTAGGCAAGTCTCGGCGCATCTTTCCCTTCCGCAATGCGGTCAATCACAGCCAAAGCTTCTGGAGCGATACGACCTGTTACCAAGGGAATACCTTGTTTGATAATACCAGCTTTCTGCTCTGCTATGGCTTCCAAGGTGTCACCAAGTAGGGCTACATGATCCAGTCCAATAGTCGTGATGCCTGTTAGAATAGGCTGGCAGACATTTGTACTATCTAGAAGTCCACCCATGCCCACTTCCATGATAGCCACATCTACTTGCTCTGAGGCAAAGTAGTCATAGGCTATGGCTGTGATAATCTCAAACTCGGTTGTGCCCTGTAAATTAGCGACCGCTTCTCCCTCCAGCAAAGACTGATAGTCTGCCATGAGGGCTTCTAGTCTAGCCTCTGGGATAGATTCCCCATTGATGCTAATCTGGTCTGTGTAATGAATGAGATAGGGCGAGCTGAAAACACCAACTCTCAGCCCTAGCTTTTCTAGCATATTTTTCAAAAAAGCAATGGTCGAACCCTTGCCATTGGTCCCTCCGACATGGATGACCTTGAGTTTGAGATGGGGATTTCCACGCAACGCTAACAGTTCCACCATTCGTTCCAAGCCAAAATGCGGTTGGTCCGTCCGGTAGTTAGCAATCCACTGATTGTTTTCAATTTCTTTCATCTTATTTATATTGTTTTAAATCTAGATTTTCCGCTTCATCAGCTAGACGAATGGCGGAGGCAATTTCAACTGCCATCCTGTGACTAGCTACGTCATGCACGCGCACCACTTCTACACCCTGTCTCGCAGCGATACTAGTTACATGAGCCGAAGCCGTATCTCGATTGCGGAAACCAAGTTCTGTCTCAGGATTGACTTCAAAACCACTTTCTTCAAGGATATTGATGACAAATCGCTTGCGGGAAACTCCGAGAAAGATTGGATAGCCTTTCTGATGTAGTTTATCCAGGTCCCGTAAAAGAAGCAGATTTTCTTTCTTGGTCAGACCAAAGCCAATTCCTGGATCCAGCAGTATGTTTTCTTGAGCAATCCCAGCTTCCTCTGCTCTCGCTAATGCTCGTACAAAGAAAGCCTCCGTCAACTCTTCGATTGACAATTTTTCAAAGTACGCCAACTCTTCCACTGTAAAAGCTTGACCAAAACCAAAATGAGGAAATATGAGCGAGCTAGGATGCTGAGGTCGCGCCATGACTGGATTAAAC
>CAJPJN010000121.1:0-5066 GCA_905369855.1 Streptococcus oralis
AAAAGGAAAAGAGCCTGGTAGATAACTATATAGAAGATTTGAACAAATCCAATCCCAAGTTATCCAGCCTCATCTCCAAACTCTGGCAGAATGTCCAAGCAGATGCCAAGAGCTATCAGGATCAGTCTATCATCCATAAGTTGGATGAGATGATTGAGTTAACAACCCAGAAAAAGATTCGTGAAACGGCAGATTATTGGCAGATAGGAGAGGATGAACTCCAGTTCGTAGTGGACAACTACCGCATCGGACGCGACAAGCAAAATGGCGAAAAAGCCATCACCGAGTCTCAGGACTATCTGGCCTATAAGGAAGCCCATGGAGACAAGGCATTACCAAAACTCAAATACAAAAAAGCCCTCAAAGAGGACTATATGCGCATGATTTCAGAGGATATCTTACCATTAAGGGGGAGATAAAATACCGATTTGCCTTTTCTATCTGCTAGGTGTTTAACGTTATCTTGTCAAATCAGACTTTCTATTATTTCAAAAGAGGCAAAATTGAAGAATAGAATAGCCTGATTGCCTATCTAAAATGCAAAAATGGCCAAAATTGAACAATAGAAATGACAGATAGACATCCTAAAGTTCAAAAATAGGTAAAATTGAAGAATAGATATCAAAAAAAGAAAACCTAAAGTGTAGAAATAAGAAAATGGAGTAATAGAAAGAGGGGATATAGTGGAGAAATTATTTATTATCGGAAATGGTTTTGATATAGCACATGACTTAAAGACAGATTATCTATATTTCAAGAAGTTCGTTTATCAGCAGGCTTATGGGAAAGATGAGTTGTTAGAGTCGTTGCAAAGTGAAAATGCCATGAAATTATATCTAAATAGAATTGATGAAGAAATATTGCTAGAAGAAATAGACGATTATAGTATTCCTGAAATGCAAAGGGGACCAGAAGGGGAAAAACTATATCCAGATGATGTAGATTTGTATAAGTTATTGTACCTGCTAATGGGTCAAATTACGGAAACTGAGAAATTTTGGTCTGATTTTGAAGCGAAATTAGCAGATTTTAATAAAGTGTCTATTGCTACTATGGATTTTCTGGATATTGATGGCGAATTGAATGGTTCTTTGATGGCTAATAATGCAAATGAGATAGGAGAAATTCTAGCTGAGTATATAGATTATTCTTTAAATAAATTATTTAAATTGTGGATAGAAGAAACATATTCTGATTGGAAGGATAGAATTCTGACTAAAGGCGAAGAATCGTACTCTAAATTGTTAAATGATAGCATTTTGAAAAATTCTGATGCATTATTTATCAACTTCAATTATACAAAAACGTTAGAAGATTTATATAGAATTCCTGAAAAGCAAGTTTTTCATTTACATGGAGTTATTGATGGGGGAAAATTTATTTTTGGACATGGTTTTGATGATGAATTAAGTGATTTCAATCCTCTAGATGTAGGAGCATATCTTGAAGAAGTTGTTATAAAGTTAAAGAAACCAGTTGACAATGTATTGTCTAATTACAATGAACTTTTTGAAAGATTATCTTCTGTCAAAGAAATTTATTTCATCGGTTTTGGCATTCGTTCAGAACAAAGATGGGTAGACAGTCCATATTTAAAAGTAATATTTAAGGAGGCTCCAAACGCAGATATTTTACTTGATAGTTATTACCGATTTGGAAATATAGTACAAATAAAAAGAACTCTGAAAAAATTAGGCGCAGATAAAGCATATAAACTAAGATTGATAGATACAAGGGACAATCAATTGTTATAAGGAGGAGCAATATGACAAAGAAACCAAGCTATCGCTTTACAGACTATGATGAACCTTGTTCTGAGAAGAAGTTGGGTGAGTTAGCTGATATAGTACGTGGAGCTAGTCCAAGGCCAATACAGGACTCTAAGTGGTTTGATAAAGAAAGCGATGTAGGATGGTTAAGAATTTCAGATGTTACAGAACAAGATGGAAGAATTTATAAACTATAACAGCGTATTTCTAAGCTAGGACAAGCGAAAACAAGAGTTTTATTTGAACCTCATCTACTTTTAAGTATTGCGGCTACTGTAGGTAAACCTGTAGTTAACTATGTTAAAACTGGCGTTCATGATGGTTTTTTAATTTTTTTAGCACCTAGATTTGACCAAGAGTTTCTTTTTCAGTGGTTAGATATGTTTCGACCTCAGTGGCAAAAATATGGCCAACCGGGAAGCCAAGTAAATTTAAATTCAGATATAGTGAAAAATCAGGCAATTTCCCTCCCCTTCCTCCCCGAGCAGACTGACATTGGTTCTTTCTTCCAAGATATTGACCAGCTTATTGGCCTTCAACAGCGTAAGTTAGAGGTGCTCAAAGAGCAGAAGAAAACCTACCTCAAGCTCCTCTTCCCAGCCAAAGGACAAACCAAACCAGCCCTTCGCTTCGCAGGATTTGAAGATGAGTGGAAGGAAGTGAAGTTGGGGGAAGTGTTTGATATTGTTACTGATTATGTAGCTAATGGGAGTTTTGAATCGCTAAGAAATAATGTGAGAACTTATGAAAAAGATAATTTCGCATACATGATTAGATTACAGGATGCCTCAAATAGTTGGAAGGGACCATGGCTTTATACAGATGAGAAAGGTTACAATTTTTTATCTAAGAGTAGATTGTTTAAAGATGACATATTGATGTCAAATGTAGGGACAGTTGGGAGATTTTTTCAAGTTCCTGAATTAGATAGACCTATGACGTTAGCTCCCAATTCCGTACTCATACGAAGTACTTCAAGTAATAATCAGTTTTTATATTTTATGATGCTGACAGCAAATATTCAAGATCAAATTACTATGAGGAAGACACCAGGTGTACAAGACAAAATAAATAAGACAGATTTTAAAAGGGTAATTGCAACTCTTCCCGCACTCCCTGAACAAGAAGCAATCGCCTCTTTCTTCCAAGACCTAGACAAGGCTATTGCCAAGCAAGAGGAAAAAGTCAACCAGCTCAAAGAAAGCAAACAAACCTTACTCAGAAAAATGTTTATCTAAGATACAAAGACCGTCAAAAGCCCAGTAAAAATAGGAAACTGGCGCAGTCTTCGATGAAGACAAGACAGTTTATCTTTTTTACACAGCTTTTAGATCGTGTTCAATTATCTAAGATACAAAGACCGCAAAAAACTACACTAAACGAATGAAAGTAGAAATTGATAGGAGACCCTATGTCACAAACAGATTTATCAAGAGAACTCTACCAATCCCTCTGGAATGCGGCAGATATCCTGCGTGGCCAGATGGAAGCCAATGAATACAAGTCCTACCTCTTGGGCTTGATTTTCTACAAGTACCTATCCGACAACATCCTCCAAGCCGTCTGTGATAACTTGGACGAGACCTTTGAGTCCTTCCAGCAAGCGCAGCTTCTCTATGAGGAAAACTTTGCGGATGCAGATGTCCGTGAAGACCTCATCGAGGTCTTAAATGACGATCTGGGCTATGTGATTGAGCCTTCTCTGACCTTTACCAAGCTGGTTCAGTCTATCCATGAAGGAACCTTCCAGCTAGAATCTCTAGCCCAAAGTTTCCGTGATATCGAGCAGGCCAATGAAAAATTTGAAAATCTTTTCGAAGATATTGACCTCTATGCTAAAAAGCTAGGCAACACCCCACAAAAGCAAAACAAGACCATCTCTGAGGTTATGAAACAGCTCAACGACCTCAATGTGTCTGATCATGCTGGTGATATCTTGGGTGATGCTTATGAGTACTTGATTGGTCAGTTTGCCAGTGATTCTGGGAAAAAGGCTGGAGAGTTCTATACACCTCAAGCAGTCTCTCACCTCATGACTCAGATTGTCTTTGCAGGGCGTGAGCATCAAAAGGGGATGTCGGTTTACGACCCGACCATGGGTTCTGGATCTCTCTTGCTCAATGCTAAGCGCTATAGTAAGGAAGCTTCGACGATTTCTTACTACGGTCAAGAGTTGATTACTTCGACCTTCAACCTTGCTCGCATGAATATGATGCTTCATGGAGTTGCGATTGAGAACTATCACCTCAGCAACCACGATACTCTAGACGAAGATTGGCCGACTACGGAGCCGACAGACTTTGATGGAGTTTTGATGAACCCACCCTACTCACTGAAGTGGTCAGCAGATAGTGGCTTCCTGCAAGATCCTCGCTTTTCAAGTTATGGAGTTCTGGCGCCTAAGTCAAAAGCAGATTTTGCCTTCCTTCTTCACGGTTTTTACCATCTCAAGCATAATGGAGTTATGGCCATCGTTCTTCCTCACGGAGTTCTCTTTCGAGGAGCAGCCGAGCAAAAGATTCGCCAGCACCTGCTAGAAGAAGGCGCTATTGATACAGTTATCGGTTTGCCAGCAAATATCTTCTACAATACCTCTATTCCGACAACCATTATCATCCTTAAAAAGAATCGCACCAACAAGGATGTCTTCTTTATCGATGCCTCAAAAGAGTTTGAGAAAGGGAAAAATCAAAACAATATGACCGAAGACCATATTGCCAAGATTTTGGAGACCTATCAAAAACGCGAGAATGTCGAGAAATTTGCCCATCTAGCCAGCTTTGAAGAGATTGTCGAAAATGACTACAACCTTAACATTCCGCGCTATGTCGATACCTTTGAGGAAGAACCCGTAGTTCCCCTAACCGACCTCGCAGACCAGCTCGCAGAGATTGATAAAGAGATTGGAGAGGTAGAAGCCAGACTCGCACACATGCGCAGCCAGCTAGTAGGCACAACACCAGAAACCCAAGCAGAATTAACCGCCTATCTCGAAAAGTTGAATGAGATTTAGGGACTTGTGAGAATACTCTGCTAAAAATTTAGAAAAATAAAAATGACAGTAGAAAATCTATTGTCATTTTTTGTTATTGATAACTTTAATAAAAGTCATATTTAAAAATTTAAAAGTTTATTTCTTTCTTCAATATCATTTTTAATACATTCTTCAAGCACCTTGGGATCAACATAGATCACATTCCCAATCATTTTTGCGGGAATGTTCATAGATAGTACCTGGAAAGAATATTTTTTAACAAGTGGTTCAAGTTTTGAGCCGTTTATATTGTTGTTAATGGC
>CAJPJN010000122.1:0-5038 GCA_905369855.1 Streptococcus oralis
CCCGTCCTGTTCCGCCAAGTCCGTCCCGGACGCGGCGGCATCCCCTTCGTGATGTACAAATTCCGCACCATGCGCGACGCGGAAGACGAAAACGGCCGCCCCCTGCCCGATGCCGAACGCCTTACACCCTTCGGACGCAAACTGCGCGCCGCCAGCCTGGACGAACTGCCCGAACTGTGGAACGTATTGAAGGGCGACATGAGCCTCGTCGGCCCCCGCCCGCTGCTGATGGAATACCTGCCGCTCTACAACGCCGAACAACGCCGCCGCCACCTCGTGCGCCCCGGCATTACAGGCTGGGCGCAGGTAAACGGCCGCAACGCCATCTCGTGGCCGGAAAAATTCCGCCTCGACGTATGGTATGTCGAAAACCGCTCCCTGCTTCTGGACATCAAAATCCTCTTTTTAACGGTTAAAAAAGTCTTAGACCGCAGCGGCATCAACAGCGAAGGCGAAGCCACCGCCGCCAAATTCACCGGCAACGACGACGCATAAAACCGGCCGTCCGAAAGCCGTTTCCGCTCCGCCGAAACCGCACTTTCAGACGGCCTCACACCCTACTTTGCCGCCCGACTGCTACACTGGCAGAAACAGCACGGCCGCCACAACCTGCCCTGGCACAGCCGCGACCCCTACCGCGTCTGGCTGTCGGAAATCATGCTCCAGCAAACCAGGGTGGATACAGTTATTCCATACTACAAACGATTCTTGGACTGGTTTCCAACAGTAGAAAGTTTGGCGAATGCTCCTGAAGAACGTTTGTTGAAAGCTTGGGAAGGTTTGGGTTATTATTCTCGAGTTCGTAATATGCAGGCTGCAGCCGAGCAGATTATGACTGACTTTGGTGGTCAATTTCCAAATACCTATGAAGGAATTTCTAGCTTGAAAGGAATTGGTCCTTACACAGCAGGAGCCATTTCCAGTATTGCTTTTAACTTGCCTGAGCCAGCTGTAGATGGTAATGTTATGCGTGTTTTGGCCCGTCTGTTCGAAGTCAACCATGATATTGGGATTCCAAGTAATCGCAAAATTTTTCAGGCAATGATGGACATTCTGATTGAACCAGAACGGCCAGGTGACTTTAATCAAGCCTTGATGGACTTAGGATCTGATATTGAGGCTCCTGTAAATCCTAGCCTAGAAGAGAGTCCAGTGAAGGCATTTAGTGCGGCATATCAGAATGGCACAATGAACCGTTATCCAATTAAGGCTCCCAAGAAAAAGCCAATTCCCATTTATCTTAAAGCCTTAGTGGTCAAAAATACTCAAGGACAATTTTTACTTGAAAAAAATGAAAGTGAAAAGCTATTGGCAGGTTTTTGGCATTTCCCACTGGTAGAAGTAGATGACTTTTCGCAAGAGGAGCAGTTTAACCTCTTCCATCAGGTTGCAGAAGAAAGTGTGAATTTTGGCCCCAGTCCAGAAGAGAGTTTCCAGCAGGACTATGACCTAGATGTTGATTGGCTTGATGTTGATTTTGAGACTGTCAAGCATGTCTTTAGTCATCGTAAATGGCATGTTCAAATTGTAGCAGGTCAAGTGAGTGACTTCCATGATTTTTCAGATAGGGAAGTTCGCTGGCTTTCACCAGAAGAGTTCAAGGATGTTCCACTTGCCAAACCCCAACAAAAAATCTGGCAGGCTTATGCAAAAGCCAACTTAGACAGTAGCAAAGACTAGCTATTGTGTCTTCTTGTTATTTTTTTGGTATAATAGTAGAGAAAAAGGTGAACAAATGAAAAAAATATTAATTGTAGATGATGAAAAACCAATCTCGGATATTATCAAGTTTAATATGACCAAGGAAGGTTACGAGGTTGTAACTGCTTTTAATGGTCGTGAAGCACTAGAACAATTTGAAGCAGAGCAACCAGATATTATTATTCTGGATTTGATGCTTCCAGAAATTGATGGTTTAGAAGTTGCGAAGACTATTCGCAAGACCAGTAGTGTGCCTATTATCATGCTTTCAGCTAAGGATAGCGAATTTGACAAGGTTATCGGTTTAGAGCTTGGGGCGGATGACTATGTGACAAAACCCTTCTCGAATCGTGAGTTGCAGGCGCGTGTTAAAGCACTTCTGCGTCGTTCTCAGCCTATGCCAGTAGATGAGCAGGAAGGAGACAGCAAACCTCAGCCTATCCAAATTGGAGATTTAGAAATTGTTCCAGATGCCTATGTTGCTAAGAAATACGGTGAAGAACTAGACTTAACCCACCGTGAATTTGAACTCTTGTACCACTTGGCTTCTCATATCGGTCAAGTGATTACACGTGAACACTTGCTTGAAACGGTCTGGGGTTACGATTATTTCGGAGATGTTCGAACAGTCGACGTAACTATTAGACGTTTGCGTGAGAAAATTGAAGACACACCAAGCCGTCCTGAGTATATTCTGACACGTCGCGGCGTTGGTTATTATATGAGAAATAATGATTAAACTAATTAAAGATACAGTTTTAACCAGTGATTTTATCTTTATCCTCATTCTACTTGGCTTTATCTTAGTGGTGACCTTGCTCTTACTAGAAAATCGTCGGGATAATATTCGGTTGAAGCAAATCAATCAAAAGGTAAAGGACCTGATTGCAGGAGATTATTCTCAGGTATTGGATATGCAGGGAAGCTCTGAAATCACTAATATTACCAATAATCTCAATGATTTATCAGAAGTAATCCGTTTGACCCAAGAAAATCTGGAACAAGAGAGTAAACGATTGCACAGTATCCTCTCTTACATGACAGACGGAGTTCTTGCGACCAATCGTCGTGGCAAGATTACCATGATTAATGACATGGCTAAGAAACAGCTAGGTGTTCAGAAAGAAGATGTTCTAAACAAAAGTATCCTAGAATTGCTTGAGATTGAAGATGAGTATGAACTTCGTGATTTGATTACCCAAGTTCCTGAGCTTATGATTGATTCTCAGGATGCCAATGGTGAATATCTGAGCCTTCGTGTACGTTTTGCCTTGGTTCGTCGAGAGTCTGGCTTTATTTCGGGTTTGGTTGCTGTTTTGCATGATACGACGGAGCAGGAAAAGGAGGAACGCGAACGGAGACTCTTTGTTTCCAATGTTAGCCATGAGTTACGGACCCCCTTAACCAGTGTTAAATCCTATCTTGAAGCCTTGGATGAGGGAGCTTTGTGTGAAACCGTAGCACCAGACTTTATCAAGGTATCTCTAGATGAAACCAACCGTATGATGCGAATGGTGACGGATCTCCTCCATCTCTCACGGATTGATAATGCGACCAGTCACCTAGATGTGGAACTGATTAACTTTACTGCCTTTATTACCTTTATCCTCAACCGTTTTGATCAGATAAGAGGGCAGGATGAAGAGAAGAAATATGAACTGGTGAGAGATTACCCCATTACCTCAGTCTGGATAGAGATAGATACAGATAAGATGACACAGGTGATTGATAATATTCTCAACAATGCCATCAAATATTCTCCAGATGGTGGGAAAATCACAGTGACCATGAAGACAACTGATGATCAGATGATTTTATCAATCTCTGACCAAGGATTGGGTATTCCTAAACAAGATTTGCCTCGAATCTTTGACCGTTTCTATCGTGTGGATCGTGCTAGAAGTCGTGCCCAAGGTGGAACTGGTCTAGGTCTAGCTATTGCTAAAGAAATTATCAAACAACATAAGGGCTTTATTTGGGCCAAGAGTGAATACGGTAAGGGATCAACCTTTACCATTGTGCTCCCTTATGATAAGGATGCAGTGAAAGAAGAAGTATGGGAGGACGAAGTAGAAGACTAGAATGAGTGAAACAGGCTTTAAATACAGTATTTTAGCGTCGGGTTCCAGTGGAAATTCCTTTTATCTGGAAACTCCAAAAAAGAAGCTTTTAGTGGATGCAGGCTTGTCGGGCAAGAAAATTACCAGCCTACTTGCTGAAATTAATCGCAAGCCAGAAGATTTGGATGCCCTCCTGATTACGCATGAGCATTCAGACCATATCCACGGAGTGGGTGTTTTGGCTCGCAAGTATGGTATGGATTTGTATGCCAATGAAAAGACCTGGCAGGCTATGGAAAATAGTAAGTATCTTGGCAAGTTGGATTCTTCGCAAAAGCATATCTTTGAAATGGGTAAAACCAAAACCTTTGGAGATATAGACATCGAGAGTTTTGGTGTTAGCCATGATGCAGTCGCACCGCAGTTCTATCGCTTTATGAAGGATGATAAGAGTTTTGTCCTTTTGACAGATACAGGTTATGTTAGTGACCGTATGGCAGGAATTGTCGAGAATGCAGATGGCTATCTTATCGAGTCCAACCATGATGTAGAGATTTTACGAGCAGGTTCTTACGCTTGGCGACTCAAACAACGAATCCTATCGGATCTGGGTCACCTTTCTAACGAGGACGGTGCTGAAGCTATGATTCGTACCTTGGGAAACCGCACTAAGAAAATCTACCTTGGGCATTTATCTAAGGAGAACAATATCAAGGAACTGGCTCACATGACCATGGTTAATCAGCTAGCACAAGCTGATTTGGGAGTTGGGGTAGACTTTAAGGTTTATGATACCTCACCAGATACCGCAACACCATTGACAGATATATAGAAAGAACGCTGAGAAGGTGTTCTTTTTATATTGACTGAACACCTAAAAAGTAATACAATGGTGTTACCATTAAAAAAGGGAGTGCAAAAGATGACTACTATTACATTAAAAGTGTCTGAAGCTGATAAATCATTTATGAAAGCAATGGCTAATTTTGAGGGAGTTTCCCTGTCGGAACTTATCCGCACCAAAACTCTTGAAGCTCTAGAAGATGAATACGATGCTCGTGTGGCAGATTTAGCCTATCAAGAGTATTTAGAAGACTTGGAAAAAGGAGTTGAAGAGTACTAAACATCCAAAACAAAAGGCATGAAATTTATCAAAAAACTCCATAAAATTATCCTCCTCAACAAACAGACTTCCTACACGTCATCCTTTAGATCTAGCCTTTCCAAAACAAACCATTTTAGTAGCCAAAATCCGACCACATAGCCAGCCCCTAAGA
>CAJPJN010000123.1:0-5027 GCA_905369855.1 Streptococcus oralis
GTGTAAAATTGCCCTCTAACAAATACTAACTATACAATAAGTACTAACTATACAACAATCTAAGCCTTACGGCACTAACTTAGTAATAATTACTAACTTTACAACAAACTACTACTTCTAAATAAATAAAAGAGAGGGTAGAAAAAATAAATACAAAGGAGAAAGAAATGAGACCAAGACGATATCCGTATAGTGGGAAAAGAAAAAAGCCTATCAATTTTCAGATAGACTTAGAAAAAATCAAGCGTCTTAGCTATGAAGCCATTCATGATACTTCTCAAGTAACTCAATAGTAGTTATTGCAGAAGTTACACTACTGACCATCCCAAGTTGCAATCCGTCGGTATGGTCAATTTGTTTAGTGGCTTCGTTAGCTTTAGCAGCGATAGCTTGCATATCTTCAGCTGTTAAAGATTCTCGAAAATCTTTAAAGGATTTCATAAAACCACCTCCTTTCTGCTTATATTATAGCAGAAATGGAGATTAGAGACAGAAAGGAGCAGGATGAAAGAAAAACTAAACGAATTTTTAAAATTCAGAAGTCAATTTACAAAACGAGAATGGATTGAAATTAACCAAGTTGTCGAAGCTCGTTTAAATGAAAAAGCCGACCAGTTGAAACTGGACGACTCAGATGTAGAAATCATTTCTAAAAGACTAGAAAGAGTTATCTAAACAGGTGGGGGCAAATGAACGAAATAATTCCAATTAAAAGTCTTGAAATTAAGATTGATAAAAATTCAAAAGCACCTCATGTTGTTTTGAATGGTGTCGATTTTATAAATGAAAAAATAGGTTTGCGAGGATTGCAAATTGTTTGGGAAACGAATAAAGGAGAAATTCCAGAAGGCATTATTAGGCTTGACCTTCTTCAAAGAGAGGATAGCAAATGCTTTAGAGAAATATCCATTAGTCAATCATTTGAAGGTGGCTTTATAAAAAGGGAATAGCTGCTTTTATATCTGCTGCAAATTTTAGAACAGAATCGAGTTTATCTTTGAAACTGATTTCTAATTCTGCTATATCTTCAGTTGTCAAATGAATAAACCAAAGTTGATTATCTGCTGGTTCTCCAGTTATATAACCATGTTTTCGTAATTCGAAACAAGTAAATCGTGTATCTTCAAAAGACCATTCAGGCATGATTTCTTCTTTGATATTCTGGACGTCTCCGAACGAGGTAGCCTCATCTTTAGAAGAACCGTCTTTGCGACGTTCAATATACTTAGCGTACATTGAACTTAATAAAAATTTAGCGTCATTTGTTAGATTATTCATGATATTTTCCTCCTTTCTGATGGAATTTTGACTAAAACGGTGAGAGGTCCTAGTCAAGATTATTATAGCAATTTAGGAGGATATTTCATCAGTCTTGAGACCGATATAGGAGGTTGAATGGAAGATAAAGTCATTGAACTTGCTGATTACTTCATCAGCGAATCTAAAACGTACAGAGAAGCAAAAATAGCGTGTGAGAAGCTATTGAAACAAGTCAGCCATGAGATTGAACTCAGGGCGATGGAAAGTAAGACAGTCTAGAAGACAACAAAAAGCACCTGACGGCAATCAGGCGCATATCAAAAATTACTAATTAAATTATATCACAAAAATGCTTGCCCGCATAGTTGAGAGGATGTAAAAAATGGAAGGTATAACGTTACAATTACGGTTGGATGGCGAAAGTGCTGAATTGTTCACAAACCAATTACTGGCCTTTGCTGAAAAGCAGGTCAAGGAGCAGTTAGAGAATGATCGCATGCCAATCAATCAACAGGCTTTGATGAAGAAGTTCGGCTTCACTCATGGCTATGTTAAGCAGTTAGAACGTAGAGGGTTAAGATTTCGTAAGCAAGGGAAAGATATTATGTATGATATCAATGATGTTTATGAGATTTTGGAATTAGAAAAAGAAGTACGAAAATTAAGAGCATAAGGAGATAAAAATGTTTGAACCACCGATTTTAGACCAGTTAATGGGTGTTGGAGCCTTGCTGATTGGATTTGCAGGGGCTTGCCGTTATATCAAATTGCAGGAACAACACAAGGAAGAAGAAAGACGAGAAGAGCAAGAATTTGCGTCTATGATTATCCAAGGGTACAACCATGCTTTTGAACGTGGTAGAGAGGACAAATGGCAAGAGATTCGTGAGAATATTCGTAGTCCGTTCCCTGGCTTCACCTACGATAACGAACCGCCTGTAGGCTTGCGACCTGAGCCATTATCCTTACCAGAACCACGAAGCGCACGCTATGCAAAGTATTTGGGATAGAGCAAAGGAGACGCTAATGACTAGAATTGAACTTGAAAACCGTGTATGGCTTTTGGCCAATCATGAAGAAAAAAACGAATTGCTGGATCTTGGACTAACATCCAAGGCCAGATATGTGAAGCGAGTGCTGGAACTTGGAAAGGTGTATGCTCATGTTTGATTATGACAGAGATATGATGCAACCGCCTGAACCACGAGAAGAACTTGACCATAGCGAGTATGTGGATATCGGATGCGGTAGACGTCGATACGTGGGTGATGAAGTATGATTCAGGAACTACACGAAGAAATCGATAACTGGCGAGCTGAGTATACCCATCTTGGTATCGAGCTGGGGCAGATTATCAACGAGCAACAAAATATTATTTTGAAACTACAAAACGAAAATAGATGTATAAAACGTGAAAATTGGAATTTGAAGAAGACGAAAGGAAGACGAAAATGAAAAAACGACTATATTACAAAAAATGGAAACAAGAACTGAGAGAGGCAATGAGAGAAGAAATTGATGGCGTTTATCTAACCGAGAAAATGGTTAGAAAAATGAGTATTAGCGATATGTCACACTATTTGAACCGATTAGCATTAGAAGAAGCTGGATACTGTGGAACAATGTTTAATTACTAAAAGAAAAAGGAGAAGAAAATGACAAACGAACTAACACAGAAGCAGGTTACATCAAATGTTGCAACACGAATCGAAGCAATGAAGGGCGAAGGACTCCTAATTGCACCGAATTATAGCGTTAGCAATGCGCTGAGTTCGGCATATTATGCTCTAAAAAATTCCAATAGTGGGAATTTGCTCCAGCAATGCACTCAAGACAGCGTTTATAACGCATTGTTAGAAATGGTAACCCAAGGACTAAGCCCAGCTAAAAAGCAATGTTACTTTATCAAATACGGCTCTGACGTCCAATTGAGAATGTCTTATTTTGGGACCATTAAAGTTACTAAAGATTTGCAAGAGGTGAAAGACGTTACTGCAAATGTTGTTTACGAAGGTGACACGCTAGATGTAGCAGTTGAAAACGGGCGTAAAAAGTTAGTCAAGCATGAGACAGATTGGCGGAACGCAGATAATCCAATAATTGCTGCTTATTGCATCATTACTCGAGCGGATGGAGAAGAGTTCTTTGAAGTCATGACTAAAAAACAAATTGACAAATCATGGTCTAAGGCGAAAACAAAAAATGTCCAAATCGACTTCCCTGACCAGATGGCTATGAGAACGGTTATCAATCGTGCGGCTAAAATGTTTATCAACACAAGCAATGACAGCGACTTGTTCGCTGGAGCAATCAATAACACAATTGCTGATGAGTATGACAATGGTCGTCAAGTGAAAGAAGCTGAACCAGTGAGAGAAGAGGCTGAAACATTAGATAGTATCCTTGGAGCTTCTGAAGAAGTGACTGAAAAACC
The DNA here is from genome assembly GCA_905369855.1 of Streptococcus oralis. Lineage (GTDB taxonomy): Bacteria > Bacillota > Bacilli > Lactobacillales > Streptococcaceae > Streptococcus > Streptococcus oralis_BN. Next base: position 3,695 of record CAJPJN010000123.1, read on the forward strand.
AAAAAAAGAGGTTATCAACCAGGAGTTGACGACCACAGATACAAGCCATCCAGCAGATGAAATTCCAGATTTTGACCAAGAAACAGGCGGAGTAATTGACCATGAGCCAGAAAATGGTCAAATGGACATGCTAGAAGGGGAGGATTTCTAAAATGGTTGAAGAATTAAAAGATGTGACAGATAGCTTAGAACTTGTTCCAGTAACAGATTTAGAGATTGGCTTTACTCTAAAAGCCGCTGAAATCGAAATCCAAGGTAAAGAAGTTTTGGAGCAAGCTTTAGAGTCTTACAAAAAGAAATACGCTGGCTATATCGTTACAGAAGAAACTTTATCAGATGACATTAAAGTCAAAGACGAGTTGGGACGAGTACAGCGTCAGATTGAACAAGAACTTAAAAACCAGCTTTCAGAATACTCTAAACCTCTTGATGAAGCAAAGGCTTGGGTTGATAGCATATTAGATCCTATCAAAACTTTGCAAACAGACATTAAAAATCAAATCAGGGAGTTTGAGGAGAGAGAAACAGAAGCCCGAAAGGAAACGGTCAGAGAAGCTTTTGAATCTGCAATCGCAGAAAGTGGTACAGAACTTGACATCAAATTATTTGCTATTTACTTTGACGATTTCAGCAAGAAAAAGTGTTTTATGGCCGACAATGTGCGAATCAATCAAGCTACTTCTAAGATGATTACTGGATTGGTTGCAGAAGAAGCTGCTAAGAAGCAACAACGTGAAGCTGGACTCATCCAGATTACAGAGGCGGCAGCTAAAGCTGGTTTTGGGCCTACTGTCTACGTTCGTAGATATGATGAGGGAGCGAAACTTGCTGATGTGTTGCAAGCAATTCTTGATGACAAGGCATTAGCTGAACGAGCTAAAGCGGAAGATGAGTTGAAAAAGCGCATAGATGAAATGACTGCTATCGCGGTAGCTAAAGGTTTGAATCCTGAAAAGTACGTTGATTTGCTGAGAGAGGGTCGCTCTGCTTTGGATACTATCGATATTTTACATGCAGACGCAGATGAGCTTAGACGGACTAAAGCAGAAGCGGAACAAGATGCTCAAGGTCAATTCTATGGCCAAAATCAGCCTGAATTTGAGTCAGAAAGCAGTTCAGGGGGTAATCATACCATCGAGCAAGAAATAGGCCGAAAATCGCAAAATATAGCTTCTGAGGATGGCGTTAAAAAATATGGTTACAAATTTACTGTAGATTTAATTTTTCCAGCAGAAAACGCAAAGGAAATAAAGGAGCAATTTAAAGAATGGCTCAATGCTCACGGCGTTCAATTTGAGCCACAAACAAAATCAGTAAAGGTGGAGATGAAATG
>CAJPJN010000124.1:0-5016 GCA_905369855.1 Streptococcus oralis
AAAATAAACAGTTTCTTTCATAACTTTACCTCTTTATAAAGATAAGTCTATTATATCACAAAATGAATTTATAATATGCTATGCGGTGCAATTCAATGGAATGTAAGCACTTTAAAAAAGAGTTATTTTTTCCTAAAAATGATATAATGAGAGAACGATAGAAAGGAAGTATTTATGGAGCAAAAAGAGAAACATTTTAGCCTATCTTGGTTTTTCAAGTGGTTTTTGGATAACAAGGCCATTACGGTATTTTTGGTAACTTTATTATTGGGACTGAATCTTTTTATTTTAAGTAAGATTAGTTTTCTATTTTCACCTGTTTTAGACTTTTTGGCAGTTGTGATGTTGCCAGTCATTCTATCTGGTTTGCTATATTATTTATTAAATCCTATCGTTGATTGGATGGAGAAGCATAAGATTAATCGCGTTATAGCCATTAGTATTGTCTTTGTGATTATCGCCATCTTTATCATTTGGGGCTTGGCAGTAGCTATTCCAAATCTGCAGCGTCAGATCTTAACATTTGCAAGAAATGTACCAATCTATCTCGAAGATGCAGACAGAGTTATTAATGATTTGGTCACCAAGCGTTTGCCAGATGATTTCAGACCTCAATTAGAGCAAGTTTTAACAAACTTCTCTAGTCAGGCTACAGTTTGGGCAAGTAAGGTTTCATCTCAGGCAGTCAATTGGGTGAGTGCCTTTATTAGTGGGGCATCTCAAGTGATTGTTGCCTTGATTATCGTTCCTTTCATGCTCTTTTATCTCTTGCGTGATGGGAAAGGTTTGCGTAACTATTTGACCCAATTCATGCCGACGAAATTGAAAGAACCTGTTGGACAGGTTTTGTCAGATGTGAATCAACAGTTGTCCAACTATGTTAGAGGACAAGTAACAGTGGCTATTATTGTAGCAGTAATGTTTATGATTTTCTTCAAGATTATTGGTCTACGCTATGCGGTTACGCTTGGGGTTACTGCTGGTATTCTAAATCTGGTTCCTTATCTGGGTAGCTTTCTAGCCATGCTTCCTGCCCTAGTATTGGGCTTGATTGCTGGGCCAGTCATGCTTTTGAAAGTAGTGATTGTCTTTATCGTAGAACAAACTATTGAAGGCCGTTTTGTCTCTCCATTGATTTTGGGAAGTCAATTAAACATCCATCCTATTAATGTTCTTTTTGTCTTGTTAACTTCAGGATCCATGTTTGGTATCTGGGGAGTCTTGCTCGGTATTCCAGTTTATGCCTCTGCTAAAGTTGTCATTTCAGCGATTTTTGAATGGTATAAGGTAGTCAGTGGCCTATATGAACTAGAAGGAGAGGAAGCTAAGAGTGAACAATAGTCAACAGATGTTACAGGCTTTGGAGGAGCAAGATTTAACCAAGGCTGAGCACTATTTCGTCAAAGCTTTAGAAAATGATCCAAGTGACCTTTTGTATGAGTTGGCAACCTATCTAGAAGGAATTGGTTTCTATCCTCAGGCTAAGGAAATTTACCTGAAAATTGTAGAGGATTTCCCAGAGGTTCATCTTAATCTAGCAGCAATCGCCAGCGATGATGGTCAAATCGAAGAAGCCTTTGCCTATCTAGAGGAAATCCAACCCGACAGTGACTGGTATGTTTCGGCTTTAGCTCTGAAGGCAGACCTCTACCAGCTGGAAGGTTTGACAGATGTGGCGCGTGAAAAATTGCTGGAGGCTTTGAGTTATTCAGAGGATCCTCTCTTGATATTGGGATTAGCAGAGTTGGATAGTGAGTTGGAAAATTACCAAGAGGCTATTCAAGGTTATGCCCAGTTAGATAATCGTACTATTTATGAGCAAACAGGCATTTCTACCTATCAACGAATTGGCTTTGCCTATGCCCAGTTAGGGAAATTTGAAACAGCTACAGAGTTTTTAGAAAAAGCCCTGGAGTTAGAATACGATGACCTAACAGCTTTTGAGTTGGCTAGTCTTTACTTTGATCAAGAAGAATATCAAAAAGCTGTCCTCTACTTTAAGCAGATAGATACCATTTCTCCTGACTTTGAAGGCTATGAGTATGGCTATAGTCAGGCCTTACATAAGGAAAATCAAGTTCAAGAAGCCCTGCGTATCGCTAAGCAAGGCCTAGAGAAAAATCCCTTTGAAACTCGTCTCTTGCTAGCTGCTTCACAATTCTCTTATGAACTGCATGATGCTAGTGGTGCAGAAAATTATCTCCTTACTGCAAAAGAAGACGCTGAGGATACGGAAGAAATCTTACTCCGTTTAGCTACTATTTATCTAGAACAAGAGCGTTATGAGGATATTTTAGACTTACAAAGTGAGGAGCCAGAAAATCTCTTGACCAAGTGGATGATTGCTCGTTCCTATCAAGAAATGGACGATTTGGATACTGCCTATGAGCTTTACCAAGAGTTGGCAGGAGATTTAAAGGACAATCCAGAGTTTCTGGAACACTATATCTACCTCTTGCGTGAATTGGGCTATTTTGAAGAAGCAAAAGTCAATGCACAAGCTTACTTAAAACTGGTTCCAGATGATGTACAAATGCAAGAATTGTATGAAAGACTTTAGGAATAAAATGATTTAAAGCTATATCTTATCAATTTTGAAAGATATAGTTTTTATTTTTGTTAACAATGTAATTTTTTTTATAAAAATAGTTGTAATTTAGTTTATGTATGCTATAATAGGGACAATTATTTTAAGGAGGTGTTAGTATGTCTTATTTGTTTGAGATATTACCGAGTTTATTGAGCGGTGCAAGCATGACTTTACAGGTTTTTGCACTAGTCTTGATTTTTTCTATTCCCTTGGGCGTTTTGATTGCCTTTGCCTTGCAAGTCCACTGGAAGCCCCTCCATCATTTGATTAACATTTATATATGGATCATGCGGGGTACACCCTTGCTTTTACAATTGATCTTTATCTATTATGTGCTCCCAAGTATTGGGATTCGTTTGGATCGCCTTCCTGCGGCCATCATTGCCTTTGTTCTAAATTATGCGGCTTACTTTGCTGAAATTTTCCGTGGTGGGATTGATACTATCCCTAAAGGTCAATATGAGGCTGCTAAGGTCTTGAAGTTCAGTCCCTTTGCCACAGTGCGCTATATTATCTTGCCCCAAGTGACTAAGATTGTTCTTCCTAGCGTATTTAACGAAGTCATGAGTTTGGTCAAGGATACTTCTCTGGTCTATGCTCTAGGAATTTCAGACCTTATCTTAGCAAGCCGAACAGCTGCCAACCGTGATGCCAGCCTTGTTCCCATGTTCTTGGCAGGAGCCATTTACTTGATTTTGATTGGGATTGTGACAATCATTTCCAAAAAAGTTGAGAAGAAGTACAGTTACTATAGATAGGAGGTTGACATGTTAGAATTAAGAAATATCAATAAGAAATTCGGAGACAAACGAATCCTGTCTGATTTCAGTCTAAGTATTCCTGAAAAGCAAATCCTAGCTATCGTTGGGCCTTCTGGTGGAGGTAAGACAACTCTCTTACGTATGCTTGCAGGTCTTGAAACCATTGATTCAGGGCAAATATTTTATAATGGAGAATCTTTAGAATTGGATGAATTGGAGAAGCGAAATCTACTGGGATTTGTCTTCCAAGATTTTCAACTTTTCCCTCATTTATCAGTTCTAGACAATTTGACCTTATCTCCTGTGAAAACCATGGGAATGAAGCAGGATGAGGCTGAGCAGAAGGCGCGAGGTCTTTTGGAACAGTTAGGACTGGCTGGTCATGCAGATGCCTATCCTTTCTCACTATCTGGTGGGCAAAAGCAACGGGTGGCCTTGGCGCGTGCTATGATGATTGACCCAGAAATCATTGGCTACGATGAACCAACTTCTGCTCTAGATCCAGAATTGCGCTTGGAAGTGGAAAAACTGATCTTGCAAAATAGGGAACTTGGGATGACGCAGATTGTGGTTACCCACGATTTACAATTCGCTGAAAATATTGCAGATCAGATTCTCAAGGTTGAGCCCAAGTAGGAGGTGACGATGACTAATAAGAAAATTGCTTTGGTATTGGTTTCGTTCCTGACTCTCTTTTTAACGGCTTGTACTCAGAAGGCTAGCAATCCAAAGCAGGATAACTGGGATAAGTATCAAGAGCAAGGCAGTATAACCATTGGTTTTGACAATACCTTTGTACCCATGGGATTTGAAGAAAAGAATGGCCAATATACAGGCTTTGATATTGACTTAGCACAAGCTGTCTCTGAAAAATTAGGTTTTAAGGTGCAATTTCAGCCAATTGACTGGGATATGAAGGAGACGGAACTGCAAAATGGAACCATAGATGCCATCTGGAATGGCTATTCTGCCACTGATGAACGCCGAGAAAAGGTTGCCTTTAGCATTCCATATATGGAAAATCAGCAAGTTTTGGTTACGAAAAAAAGCCAGCAAATTCATTCAGTAGAGGATATGAAGGATAAGACCTTGGGAGCCCAAGCCGGTTCCTCTGGTTATTTAGACTTTGAAGCCCAGCCAGACTTACTGAAAAATCGTGTTAAAGATCAGAAGGCCAATCAATATCAGAGTTTCAATGAAGCCTTGATTGATTTGAAAAACGACCGGATTGATGCTCTGTTAATTGACCGAGTGTATGCCAATTATTATCTTCAGTCTGAAGGAATATTAAATGACTATAATGTTTTTTCAGCTGGATTTGAAAGTGAATCTTTTGCAGTCGGAGTTAGACCAGCTGACAAAAGATTATTAACAGCATTAAACCAGGCCTTAATCGAACTATACCAAGAAGGAAAGTTCCAGGAAATCAGCCAAAAATGGTTTGGAGAAGATGTAGCAACTAAAGAAGTGAAAAGTAGAGATTGAGTTTTTACTCAGTCTTTTTTTTGCACCAAAAAATCCTCTGACAAGAGCCAGAGGATAAGAGCTTATACTCAATGAAAATCAAAGAGCAAACTAGGAAGCTAGCCGCAGGCTGTACTTGAGTACGGCAAGGCAACGCTGACGTGGTTTGAATTTGATTTTCGAAGAGTATTATTTCATTGT
>CAJPJN010000125.1:0-4975 GCA_905369855.1 Streptococcus oralis
TGCTAACTCATGACAGAAAAAGATGTTTAGCCTATAGTGCTGGCATTAAAAAATCCTCACACATCACGCAAGGAAATCGCTAAATAAAACAGGCTTTGACCATGTCGGGATTAATTGCAGCACATTCTAAGGATCCAGCTTTTTCTTCTTTTTACAATCGAATTTCCCAAAGAGTAAGCAAGATGAAAGCCGTCATTTCTTATGCTCATAAGATTCTCAGAATCATTTACAAACTACTCTCCATCAAGCATACTTATCAAAAAGAGAAGGGGCTAGGACTGAGGAAACAGTTCTAACGCCAAAACTAAAAAATTTCAATTACACGCTAGCACAGGAATTGATTTTTTGCGCTTTTTTACTGTCTTTTTTCAAATAAAAACACCTCAAAAGTTAGATTTTCTAGCTCTAACTTTTGAGGTGCATCTCATTTATGTATGATAGTCTTTTGGTTATTATTTCATCTATCTTTGCTAAAAGAAAGAATATTATTATGAATTTGGGTCATCAAGACTACGACCATGTAAACCTTTTTCACGTTGGACTTGACGTAGTTTTTCTGGCGTAACATCGTTTCCTTCTTCATCCACAATTTTGATTCCCTCAATGTGGTGACGAACAGAGCGACGATAACCTTCGATGTACTCCTCACGTAGTTTGGCTTGTTCTACTTTTTCTTCTGGGGTCAAGCCTTCTGTTTTTTTCTTTTTAGCAAGCTCGTTGATACGATCAATTTTTTTCTGATCCATTTCTTCTCCTTTGTGATAAGATAAAGTCCGTTTATCAAATTTTATTTAGTGTTAATTTGGTTAAAACGAGCAAGTTTAGCTGCTTTTTGAGTTAAATGAGACAAGATAGCCAAACGATTTTGACGGACTACCTCGTTTTCAGCCATTACCATGGTATTCTCAAAGAAAGCATCAATAACTGGACTAAGTTCAAAGAGTTGGTTTAATTGCTGACTTGCAGTACCTGATAACACAAGTGTATCTACTGCTTCTGCCAAGGCTTTTTCTTGATCATTTTCAAAGAGTGCTGAATCAACTTTAGCAACTCCTTCTGCCTTATCAGCCAAGTTAAAGGCACGAGAAAGTGATTCAACAGATGGTTTGAAGTCTTCTTCCTTGCTTGCTTCTACGAGAGCACTTGCTGCTTCCAACATATCCGCCACAACAAAGTTTGATCCTGCAAGAACGGCTTCCTTGATATCTTTTGGAGTAGAACCCATCATCTTATCAACACGAGCCTTGATAAAGTCCATAACCTCTGCCTTATTTTCATAAGTCAAGCTGTCAAATGTTAGAGCATAAAGGCTATCAATCAACTCATCCATAGCAATGTGCCAACCAAAGGCATCCAAGATACGAACCACACCTTGCGTCGCACGACGAAGGGCATAAGGGTCATTAGAACCTGATGGAATCAAGCCTACTGAGAAGAAACTCAAAATCGTATCCAATTTATCTGCAATGGCAAGCACTGCACCGACCTTGCTCTCTGGAAGTTCTCCTTCAGCTGATGTAGGCATGTAGTGTTCACGAATAGCAGCTGCCACTGCTGGACTTTCACCAGCAAGAAGGGCATATTTTTCACCCATAATTCCTTGGAGCTCGTCAAATTCGCCAACCATACCTGTCAACAAGTCAAACTTGTAAATGGCTGCTGCACGAGCAAGGTCAACTGTTTCATCCACTGACAAACCAGCTTTTTCTGCCAAAAGTACAGCGATTTGACCCGTACGAATCATGTGTTCACGAAGGGAACCAATCTTCTCATGGAAGGTGACATTGTTTAATTTTTCAACAAGGTCAGAAATAACCAATTTTTGGTCTTCACGCCAGAAGAATTCACCGTCTTCCAAGCGGGCTACCAAGACTTTTTCATTTCCTTTGATGACATTTTCCAAATGCTCTGCGTTTCCGTTACGAACAGAAATGAAGTTTGGCAAGAGGTTTCCATCTTGATCACGGACAACAAAGTAACGTTGGTGTTCTTTCATCGAAGTCACCAAAACTTCTTCTGGAACTTCAAGGTATTTGGCATCAAAACTTCCCATAAAGGCAGTTGGGTATTCAACCAAGTTCAAGACTTCATTAAGCAAATCATCATCAATTTCGATACGTACACCATGCTCAGTTTCGATTGCTTTGATTTGGTCAACAATCATTTGCTCACGTTCACGTGGATCTGCGATTACATACTGCTTACGAAGGTCTTCTTCATAGCTCAATGCTGACTGAATCTTAGTTTCTTGTCCCAAGAAACGATGGCCACGGCTCACACGCCCTCCCTTAATATCAAGAAAATCCAAATCAAACTCTTCTTCATCTAAAAGAACAGTTAAAGTGTGAACAGGACGAATGTATTCAAAGCTATTTCCTGCCCAGTGCATGCTGACAGGGAAAGTCAATGACTTCAAGACATCTACAACACCAGGAACAATGGCTTCAACTGCTTGACCAATTTCTTCCTTAGTGACATAGACATATTCTTCACCCTTGATTTCACGGAATTCGATATCTTCAACAGTCAAGCCTTTTCCACGGACAAATCCTTGAGCTGCTTTGGTGAAGTTCCCATCACTATCCAAGGCAATTTTCTTTGCTGGCCCCTTAAAATCTTCTGTCAAATCAGACTGTTTGTCTGCAAGACCAGTTACACGAACAGCCAAACGACGTGGTGTTGAGAAGGTTTGAACGGCTTCAAAAGACAGGCGGTTTTCCTTGAGGAAGGCTGCCATTTTTTCGCCTAGTTGTTTTTCACTTGGTGTGACAACATAGGCTGGTAATTCTTCAAGACCGAGTTCTACTAATAAGTTTTTTGTCATGTTTTTTCTCCGAAAAATATCTTTTTATTTTCCAGTTTGCCTTATGTGATTGGCACGCAAGCAACCAACTTCGTTGTTTCATTGCTAAAATTGGAGCCAAAAGTCTCCAATTTTGCCTAGTATCCTTAGTTTCACTAAGGATACCTTCATCACTGCGGCAACTGGCTCAGGGCTCACTCTGTTCGCCCATTTTCGTAATTTGTCACTCTCTTTATTCTGCGTCTTCTGCTAAGAGTTTAGCTCGTGTTTCTTCATCCAAAAGTGGGTAGCCTAGGCGTTTGCGTTCTGCGACAAAGGTTTTGGCTACGACACGGGCCAAGTTACGGATACGAGCGATATAGCCTGCACGCTCTGTTACAGATACGGCACCACGCGCATCAAGCAGGTTAAAGGTGTGTGAACATTTGAGAACATAGTCATAGGCAGGGTGTACTAAGCCTTCTTCTAATGCACGACCAGCTTCTTTTTCAAACTTATCAAAGTTTTCAAGCAACATTTCTTGATCCGAAATTTCAAATGAATATTTTGAGTGCTCATACTCAGGCTGAATAAAGATTTCTCCGTATTTTACACCATCAGCCCATTCGATATCATAGACAGAATCCACTTCTTGAATATAAGAAGCCAAGCGTTCCAAACCATAAGTAACTTCTGCAGTCACAGGCCCAGTTGCCAATCCACCGACTTGTTGGAAATAAGTGAACTGAGTAATTTCCATCCCATCAAGCCAAACTTCCCAACCAAGACCTGCAGATCCAGTTGATGGGTTTTCCCAGTTGTCCTCAACGAAACGAATATCGTGTTCCAAAGGATTGATTCCCAATTTTTCCAAAGACTCAAGGTAAAGTTCCTGGATATTTGATGGAGATGGCTTCATGACCACTTGGAATTGGTGGTGTTGGTAAAGACGGTTAGGATTTTCTCCGTACCGACCGTCAGCAGGACGACGTGATGGCTCTACATAAGCCGCATTCCATGGCTCAGGTCCGATAGCACGAAGGAAAGTGTAAGGACTCATGGTTCCCGCACCTTTTTCATTGTCATAAGCCTGCATAAGCATACAACCTTGGTCATTCCAAAATTGTTGCAAAGTCAAAATAATTTCTTGAAATGTTAATTTCTTAGACATTGTTTACTCCTTAATAAAAAATGATTTTTTGCGACACGAGTCTGCCTCGTCGATCATACGAGGCAAGACGAGTTAGTACTGCGTCTAGCTCAGGCACTCTAGTGCTGAGTGTGGGGTAGCCCGACTGTAAGGAGGTCTCTGCCACTGACGCAGTAAAATGTTAATTTCTTAGACATTGTTTACTCCTTTAGTTTATATTATCTTCTTAGATTTATTTATCAAGCAACCAAGAAAAGGCTGGGTCCTGAAAAATATGACGTTTGGGAACAGTTTGTAAATTCTGATCGCATTCATCTATTGTACCTAATTTCAAAGCACAGACTTCTGGTATATTTTCTTGAACAGTGAAAATTTGACTATGACAGTTCTGGCAGTAATAACGCTGTTTTCCTGGAGAAGAACTATATGAAACAAGCTTTTCTTTTCCATGCAATACTAGCTTTTCACTGCTAACTTTAGCATTAACTGTATAGGAAGACGCAGTTGCTTTCCGACAAAATGAGCAATGGCAAAAAACTATTTCCGACAATTCTTCATCTAGAGTGTAGGTGACTGCTTTACATAAACAAGATCCTTTAAGCATTATGCTCCTTTCTACTTAGGCATTAGACGAATTCAAAAAGAACCGAATTTCAACACCCAAGCCTTACGACTAGGGGCGTCAGAAACGCGGTTCCACCCTAATTTATTACTTCATTGTTTTTGAAAATACTACAGAAAGCGCCAGTTCTTTATTTTGCCCTACTTGGCTCCCACTATCCCAAGCTCGCTTGAAGAACGCCATAAGACTTTCTTTCCTGCTGACTATTATATCAAAAATTAGAACAATGTACAATTCTTTTTATGATTTTCTAGAAATCCATATCATCAACTCGTGGAGCACCAGACTGAACAGCAATTGTTTTTAAAGTCTCTCTCTCCTCATGACTCAATTCAATTCCAAAGCAATCAAGATTAGCCTGAATACGAGACGCTGTGACAGATTTCGGAAGGGGTAAAAATCCTTCTGCTAAACTCCAGGC
>CAJPJN010000126.1:0-4956 GCA_905369855.1 Streptococcus oralis
CTATTAACGTTTTGACCCTTGCTGCAGTAAATACTTTGGGAATCCCTGTTGACTTTGCGACAGCCTTTGTCCTCAGTGTAGTAGCAGCAATCTCAGCCTGTGGTGCTTCTGGTATTGCCGGAGGTTCCCTCCTTCTTATCCCAGTTGCTTGTAGTCTTTTCGGTATTTCTAACGATATTGCCATGCAAGTTGTCGGTGTTGGATTTGTGATTGGGGTCATCCAAGACTCATGTGAAACAGCTCTCAACTCTTAAACAGATGTCATCTTTACTGCCGTTGCCGAATACGCAGCAGCCCGTAAAAAATAACTCATAAAGACAAGCCTGCTCAGGTCTTGTCTTTTCCACTTTTATTCTAACTTACTAGGAAATTCTTATGTCTATTAGCCAACGTACGGCCAAGCTCATCTTAGCTACCTGTCTTGCCTGCCTTCTTGCTTATTTTCTCAATCTCTCCTCAGCTGTCTCGGCTGGAATCATCGCCCTCTTGAGCCTATCCGATACCCGTAGAAGTACCTTAAAACTGGCCCGCAATCGACTCTTTTCCATGCTCCTAGCTCTAACTATCGGTGTTCTGGCTTTTCACTTGAGCGGATTTCATATCTGGAGCCTCGGCCTCTATCTAGCCCTCTATGTGCCTCTAGCCTACAAGATGGGCTGGGAAATTGGCATCACACCAAGCACTGTTTTGGTTAGCCATCTCTTGGTGCAAAAATCAACCTCTCCAGACCTTCTAGTCAATGAATTCCTTCTCTTTGCTATCGGTACAGGATTTGCCTTACTGGTTAATCTCTATATGCCTTCACGAGAAGAGGAAATTCATCACTACCACACATTGGTAGAAGAAAAGTTAAAAGATATTCTTCAACGCTTCAAATATTATTTATCCAGAGGGGATGGACGCAACCGAGCACAGTTAGTTGACGAATTGGACACACTTTTGGAAGAAGCCCTCAGACTGGTCTATCTAGATCACTCTGACCACCTCTTTCACCAGACCGACTACCATATCCACTATTTTGAAATGAGACAGCGACAAAGTCGTATCCTGCGAAATATGGCCCAACAAATCAACACCTGTCATCTAGCTGCCAGTGAAAGCCTGATTTTGGCCCAACTCTTTTCAAAAATTGCTGGACAACTGAGCCAGACCAATCCTGCTTCTGATTTACTAGATGAAATTGAACGTTATCTAGAAGTCTTTCGGAACCGCAGTCTGCCCAAGACAAGAGAAGAATTTGAAACTCGTGCCACGCTCCTCCAACTCCTACGTGAAGCTAAAACCTTCATCCAAGTAAAAGTTGATTTTTACCAAAAATATGGACAGTAAAAAAGAAAACTTCAGACCAATCACAAAAGGTGAATATCTGAAGTTTTCTTTTATTTGTAAGTTATCACCATAAAGGTTAATAGTAAAACGAATAAGGCCAAACTCACCAATAAAGTGAGAACCTTTACCAAGGTGTTGCTCTGCCAGTAACTTGGTTTACCAATATTACTAGTGGCATCCATGGAAAATAGTTGATTTTGACGGGGTTGTATAGTTACCAATACAATCAAAGCAAGAGATAGGATAATAGCTAAAACAATCAGTATGTCAGTCATAGGCCTACCTCAAAATTCCCAACAAAGTAAAGAGTAAACCAATCAGAATCATTAAACCCAAGATGAGTGAAAAAGTTTTACTAATCTTTTCCCCTCGGGTTTCTTTTTCCTTCTTGATAGGTTTTTGTTTCAACTCTTCCATGCGACCTTCAACGTCTTTGTAAAATAAATCTTCGTCTGACATGTTAGCCTCCTAAAACAGTTTGCATGGTTTCCTGATATCGCACCAAGTCAACATAGTTGGCATGTTGGCCTTGTTTGCCAAGTGCCTGACGCATTTGTTCAACATCTGAAAGGGCCAGTTTAATGGTCTCAACCAAAGCAGAAACTTCACTACTTTCAAATAGATGATCAGGAGCGATATAGAGTCTATTGTGCACTGTCTGATTAAATCCAAGAATCAAGAGATTGTGCTCAAAGGCCTGACGCACCGCCTGCAACAACTCATTACTGTGGTTGATATCCAAGTAAATATCCGACAATTGATAGAGCTCTTGAATCTTCTGTGGACTAGCATTCTGGTAAAGTACCACATTAGGATAGCGAAGCATGTCTAAGAGCTTAGAAGACATCTCTGTCACCGCTGCGATACGGAAAGTAACATCAGGCAAGGCTTCTACGATTGCTTCTACTTGCTCAATCTGATCTGAATTAGTCAAGATTAAGGCATCTCGTCTTAGGAAATTATCGCGTTTAAACTGGTAATGGTAACCCAAATGCACAAACTGAGCATGGTATTTCTCTTCAGTCAACTCTAAAGCGCGCTCATAAGTCGCCTTGTTTGGAATGATGATTTTCTTAGTACGCACATCATCACTTTCCAAAATCAACTGCATATTGCCCGGAATAGCATCATAAAGAGGTTCCTGCCAAACTAGGATATCTGAGCCAGATTTATCTGGATAATGGAAGGAAACCAAGAAAGGTGTCGCTAGAGTATTAAAGATAAGCTGACTTGTATCTATTTCCAAATCTTGCAAAAAGAAGGTGATAAATTCAACCTTATTTGCAAAGTAACGCATGGACTGACCAGGTAAGGTCAATAAGATATCACCCGTCACTTGATTTTCAAGTAAAACTTGTTGATCATTGACATCTTTGTAAACCGTCATAATAGGCTCACTATCTGCGCTATAGGTCGTTGTAGCAAAACAAGCTCCGAAGCGATTGTAATGGTCAACCTGACGGACTCGACCTTCCAGGTCTTTCCAATCTACTTGCTTAACCAATCGAGCTTGCATTCCATCTGCATAATGAATAACGGCTCTCTCCTGCATCATATCCTCAATACGAGCAGACTGATTATTTCCTGAAATTTCCCAAAAAGCTGGAACAGGGACTTGGTTAAAATAGAGAGGTTTTCCATCCTCGTAACCTAGATAATAGGTAAAAGGAGAAACCAGACCATCAGGCAGAAAACCATCTGCATCGATGACCACTCCAAGTTGAGAAAGACCAGTAGCGACTAGACTTTCATGTAAATCTCGACTTTCCTGACTATAACGATCATAAAGTTCAATCATGGAGCACCTCCTCTACTGTTTTCTTCCACTTTTCTAAAATTTCTTCGGTTAAGAAGCCTTCTGCAATCTGGTAAGAATGAGCACGCATAGCCTCCAAACGATGTTCTTGATACAATTGGCAAATTTTATCTGCAAAAGCTTGTTTGATTTGATTTTCAACGTGGTCTGATGAACTTGGAATCAAATAACCATTTTGACCTTCTTCAATAAAAGTTTGATTGCCGTAAGGAACATCAAAACCGATTAGGGGTAGACCTGAGCCAACAGCTTCCATCAAGGTTAAACCAAATCCTTCACTGGTTGAGGCAGTCAAGTAAACCTCATACTGGCTATAAATCTGCGAAAGTTCCGCATGTCCCTTGAGCTGGATATAGTCCTCTGCCTTATGACTAGCAATAATTTCTCTAAGAAGAGAATCTTCTCCGCCGCTACCATAAATATCAAAGGTTAATTCAGGAATTTCCTTACGAGCTTCAATAACTGCCTTAACCAACCAGTCAATATGTTTTTCTTTGGCAAGACGTGAAGCAGTAATCAATGAAAATGGCTTACGTCCTTGACTTGACTCAATCAAGGAATCAATACTTCCTACAGGAATGGTAACAATCTTTGATTGATGCTGGGTGTATTTGGCAAACTGCTCTCGCAACACTTCATTCTGTCTGTCAGTTGATACGATAAAGAAATCAACCTTATCCGCATTGGTAAACTGATAGTCATAATAGTTATTCCAAAGGATGTAATCCTCATTTGTAGCATTTTCACTATAATGCTCCGCATGAACAACTACCGCTAAATACGCTGCTTGTGCTTCCTCAAAAACAACCTGTCCAATGCCTGTCTCCCTATCAAGAATGACCAAATCAGACTTGTTCAAATTCAAGGATTTCATAAAAGCACGCATGAAAGCTGGCTTCCCATAGAAAATCTTATCCTTGAAACGATAAACTTCTTCCTTCCCTTGATTCATCAAGATATCATAGGCTGGAGTCCCGTCTTCATTGTAAAAGGTTCGTTGGTATAGTACTGCAACATTATCCTTGGGAGCAAAGTATTCGGTACAATAACGCGTATAAGAAAAGTAATCCTTACGAATCAAATTTCCTTTAAAAACATACTCAGCATGTTGAACCAAATCCTTATTTTCATCAACCAAATAGCAGGTTACAAACTTATCTTGGTCAGAAAAGAAGACACGTAAAACCTTACCATTCTTTTCTCTATGACTTTCCACACCGCCAAAGTAAGCCAAGATCTCATCTACTGTTACACTAGTCGGTGCAAGCTTGATATCTGTGAAATGGTTGTAAAGCCAGATAACTTGATCATCATCAAAACCAATATTGGACGTCAAATGCTGAATATTATCCGCTAAAATCATATCCATAAAGATAAACTTAGCTGGCTGCTGGATTCTGCGCAGAAGCTGGGACCGATAAGCTTGGGCGTATTCTACACCGCTGCTGGCCCAGCCGATGCCTAAGTTGATGTTATATACTGTCATATTCTCCTCGTCTTACGGGAAGTACATGATGACTTCTCCTTTAGGGTTGAGTGCCAATTCACTCATCAAAAGATTCTTGACAATCTGCTGTTTCATGCGCTCCTTCATATATTCAAAGCCATCGTAAGCCTCTTGATAGTATTCTACCAGAGGATTTTTCATAGAGAAATGCTGACCGCTCAAGGCTGTCTTGAGCTGCTGCAGATAGTCTACCTGCTCGACCCAGTTCTCATCAATAGCCTTGAGAACGGACACCCGCTGAAAATGAGTAAAGAGCTTGTCAGACTTGAGATAGGCTTTCTTTGCCTGTAATTCCTGCTCGGCA
>CAJPJN010000127.1:0-4949 GCA_905369855.1 Streptococcus oralis
GCAGACCAGATTATTGTCCTTAAAGATGGAGAAGTCATTGAACGCGGTAGCCATCATGAACTCTTGAAGCTAGGTGGCTTCTATTCAGAACTCTATCACAATCAATTTGTTTTTGAATAAGAAAGAAGTTGTCCTATGTGGGCAGCTTTTTCTTGTCCATAAAAAATATTTATCACGGACTTTAAAAAAACATATTAGACGAAAGGCGTTTTGAGTGATATGATAGAACTATCGTTAACATTCGAAAGGAGAGGCATCATGGCTAGAACGGTTGTAGGAGTTGCTGCAAATCTATGTCCCGTAGACGCGGAAGGAAAAAACATTCATTCATCTGTATCTTGTAGATTCGCAGAGAGCATTCGTCAAGTCGGTGGTCTCCCTTTAGTCATTCCTGTTGGTGATGAGTCAGTTGTACGCGATTATGTGGAAATGATTGACAAACTCATCTTGACAGGAGGCCAAAATGTTCATCCTCAGTTTTATGGAGAGAAAAAGACCATCGAGAGTGATGATTACAATCTAGTACGTGATGAGTTTGAACTAGCACTCTTGAAAGAAGCGCTTCGTCAGAATAAACCAATTATGGCAATCTGTCGCGGTGTTCAACTTGTCAATGTTGCCTTTGGTGGAACCCTCAATCAAGAAATCGAAGGTCACTGGCAAGGACTACCTTTCGGAACATCTCACTCTATTGAGACAGTGGAGGGAAGCGTGGTGGCTAAGCTATTTGGAAAAGAAAGTCAGGTCAACTCCGTCCATCGTCAAAGCATTAAAGATTTGGCACCTAATTTCCGTGTAACTGCTATTGATCCAAGAGACCAGACCATCGAAGCGATTGAGTCTATCGATGAGCACCGCATTATCGGTTTGCAGTGGCATCCAGAGTTTCTGGTTAATGAAGAGAATGGTAATTTAGAATTATTTGAGTATTTATTGAATGAACTGTAACGACTGGGACATCTGGTCGTTCTTTCTTTTATTTTTTCAAAATTTTTGGAATGTGGGATTTTTACGCAAACGTTTGAATTCTGATAAAAATTGGAGAAATTCGACAAAAAAACTTGAAAAAAACGAAGGTAAGCGTTATGATAGAAAAGAAGAAATATTGGAGGAATAACATGTCACATATTAAATTTGATTATTCAAAAGTTTTAGACAAATTTGTTGCACCACATGAAGTGGAATACATGCAATCACAAGTAACAGCAGCAGATGAATTGATCCGTAAAGGAACTGGTGCTGGTAGCGACTTTTTAGGATGGTTGGACCTTCCTGAAAACTACGACCGCGAAGAATTTGACCGTATCTTGAAAGCTGCTGAGCAAATTAAATCAGACAGCGATGTCTTGGTTGTAATCGGTATCGGTGGATCTTACCTTGGTGCTAAAGCAGCAATCGATTTCTTGAACCACCACTTTGCAAACTTACAAACAAAAGAAGAGCGCAAAGCTCCACAAATCCTTTACGCAGGAAACTCAATCTCATCTACTTACCTTGCTGACTTAGTAGAGTACGTTGCGGATAAAGACTTCTCAGTAAACGTGATTTCTAAATCAGGTACAACAACTGAACCAGCTATCGCTTTCCGTGTTTTCAAAGAACTCTTGGTTAAGAAATACGGACAAGAAGAAGCTAACAAACGTATCTATGCAACAACTGACCGCCAAAAAGGTGCGGTTAAGGTTGAAGCAGATGCTAACGGTTGGGAAACATTTGTTGTTCCAGATGACATCGGTGGACGCTTCTCAGTATTGACAGCCGTTGGTTTGCTTCCAATTGCAGCATCAGGAGCTGACATCAAAGCCCTTATGGAAGGTGCGAATGCAGCTCGCAAAGACTACACTTCAGACAAAATCTCTGAAAACGAAGCTTACCAATACGCAGCAGTTCGTAACATCCTTTACCGTAAAGGCTATGCAACTGAGATCTTGGTAAACTACGAGCCATCACTTCA
Source organism: Streptococcus oralis (assembly GCA_905369855.1). Classification (GTDB taxonomy): domain Bacteria; phylum Bacillota; class Bacilli; order Lactobacillales; family Streptococcaceae; genus Streptococcus; species Streptococcus oralis_BN. The sequence goes on from CAJPJN010000127.1 coordinate 1,955, forward strand.
ATACTTCTCAGAATGGTGGAAACAATTGGCTGGTGAATCAGAAGGAAAAGACCAAAAAGGTATCTACCCAACTTCAGCCAACTTCTCAACTGACTTGCACTCACTTGGTCAATTTATCCAAGAAGGAACTCGTATCATGTTTGAAACAGTTGTCCGTGTTGACAAACCTCGTAAAAACGTGATTATCCCTAGCTTGGAAGAAGACCTTGATGGACTTGGTTACCTTCAAGGAAAAGACGTTGACTTTGTAAACAAAAAAGCGACTGACGGTGTTCTTCTTGCCCACACAGATGGTGATGTACCAAACATGTACGTGACTCTTCCAGAGCAAGACGCTTTCACTCTTGGTTACACAATCTACTTCTTCGAATTGGCTATCGCTCTTTCAGGTTACTTGAATGCTATCAACCCATTTGACCAACCAGGTGTTGAAGCTTACAAACGTAACATGTTTGCCCTTCTTGGAAAACCAGGATTTGAAGAATTGAGCAAAGAACTTAACGCACGTCTATAATAGAAGAAAAGAGTGGATTGTCCACTCTTTTTACTCGCTTTATTCATAGAAATTGGACTCAGCCAAGACTTGTGATATAATATAGAGAGCAAAAAGGCAGACGCCTAGAGACTTTATAGGAGAAACTATGTCAAAAGATATCCGCGTACGTTACGCACCAAGTCCAACAGGACTACTACACATTGGGAATGCCCGTACAGCATTGTTCAACTACCTTTACGCACGCCATCATGGTGGAACCTTTATCATTCGTATCGAAGATACTGACCGTAAACGTCATGTCGAGGATGGGGAACGTTCACAGCTTGAAAACCTTCGTTGGTTAGGTATGGATTGGGATGAAAGCCCAGAAACACATGAAAATTACCGCCAGTCTGAACGTTTGGAATTGTATCAAAAATATATCGACCAATTGCTAGCTGAAGGAAAAGCCTACAAATCTTACGTTACAGAAGAAGAGTTGGCAGCTGAACGCGAACGCCAAGAAGCAGCTGGCGAAACACCACGCTACATCAATGAATACCTTGGTATGAGTGAAGAAGAAAAAGCAGCTTACATCGCAGAACGTGAAGCAGCAGGGATCATCCCAACGGTTCGTTTGGCGGTCAATGAGTCAGGTATCTACAAGTGGCATGATATGGTCAAAGGTGATATCGAATTTGAAGGTGGCAATATCGGTGGTGACTGGGTTATCCAAAAGAAAGACGGTTACCCAACTTACAACTTTGCCGTTGTCATCGATGACCATGATATGCAAATTTCTCACGTAATCCGTGGAGACGACCACATTGCTAATACACCAAAACAGCTCATGGTTTATGAAGCACTTGGTTGGGAAGCTCCAGAGTTCGGTCACATGACCTTGATTATCAACTCTGAGACTGGTAAGAAGTTATCTAAACGTGATACTAATACACTTCAATTTATCGAAGATTACCGAAAGAAAGGTTACCTTCCAGAAGCAGTCTTTAACTTTATTGCTCTTCTTGGTTGGAACCCAGGTGGCGAAGATGAAATCTTCTCTCGTGAAGAACTCATTAAACTTTTCGATGAAAACCGCCTCAGCAAGTCACCAGCAGCCTTTGATCAGAAGAAACTCGACTGGATGAGCAATGATTATATCAAGAATGCAGACCTAGAAACTATCTTTGAAATGGCAAAACCATTCTTAGAGGAAGCAGGCCGTTTAACTGACAAGGCTGAAAAACTAGTTGAGCTCTATAAACCACAAATGAAATCAGTAGATGAAATTATTCCATTGACAGATCTCTTCTTCTCAGATTTCCCAGAATTGACAGAAGCAGAGCGCGAAGTTATGGCGGGGGAAACAGTCCCAACAGTTCTTGAAGCCTTCAAAGCAAAACTTGAAGCAATGACAGATGATGAATTTGTGACAGAAAATATCTTCCCACAAATTAAAGCAGTCCAAAAAGAAACAGGTATCAAAGGGAAAAATCTCTTCATGCCAATTCGTATTGCTGTTTCAGGTGAAATGCATGGTCCAGAGTTACCAGATACGATCTTCTTGTTAGGCCGTGAAAAATCAATCCAGCATATCGAAAATATGTTGAAGGAAATCTCTAAGTAAGAAGGGTACAATAATGGACATCTGGGAAAAGATGTACGAAGAAGCACAGAAGCTATACGATCCACATGAAGTATCTGATTTTGTTTACGCTAACCATGTTGTGGCCGCAGTAGAAGCAGAAGATGGACAAATATTTACAGGATTCTGTATGGAGGGAACCTGTGGTGTTTTCCATCTCTGCGCAGAACAGGCGGCACTCTTCAATATGTACCAATTTTCAGGACAAACTAAGGTTAAGAAAGTATTAGCCTTTCGAGATAAACCACCTTATGGTGGAAGTTCAGCCATGCCTTGCGGTGCCTGTAGAGAATTCCTTTTAGAGCTTAATGCTGAAAATAAAGATGCAGAATTCATGATGGACTACAATAGAAGAAAGACTGTTAAAGTTGCAGAACTAATGCCCTATTGGTGGGGAGAAGAACGTGCTTCTAAGTTTAATGAGAAATAGAAGAGTCAGTATAATTCTGGCTCTTTTTACTATAATTTGAAAAACGAATTGAAAAATTTGTAAAAAGTTTAAAAAAGTAGTTGACAAAAAACAAAAAGGCTGTATAATAGTAAGAGTTGAAAATAACAACTCAGGTCCGTTGGTCAAGGGGTTAAGACACCGCCTTTTCACGGCGGTAACACGGGTTCGAATCCCGTACGGACTATGGTATGTTGCGGTTGAAACACTTGATGAAAAAAGTTTAAAAAAGTTTCAAAAAAGTGTTGACAAGCGAAAGCGACTGTGATATACTAATATAGTTGTCACTTGAGAGAAGTAAGTGACAAAGACCTTTGAAAACTGAACAAGACGAACCAATGTGCAGGGCACTACAACTAAGGTTGTAGTACTGAACAATGAAAAAACAATAAATCTGTCAGTGACAGAAATGAGTGAGAACTCAAAC
>CAJPJN010000128.1:0-4879 GCA_905369855.1 Streptococcus oralis
AACCAAGAACATTATTAAAGTAGTTCTAACCCTTCAATTCACAAACGCTTGCAATCAATTTGAGGTTGAAGTAACAACAAACCTATTTCTTAGTCATATTCGTTAAAAAGATCCCCGCCAATTCCCCGACCAAAATCCGAAAATATCGAAAAATGATTTTTAGAATAGTCCCCAAAAGCCTGAAATAGAGCCAAAAAACTCCACCTGATTGGGTGGAGTTAAGGGAGATTATTATGAAAAAGAAAAGTTTAGGATTTTATTAAATAAAGTTAGGAGGTCTTTATTTAATAACTATATGATACAAGACAAAGCTTAAAACTAGCTTAACTTTTTCTCAGATTCTACCATTTTGCAAAAAAATTCTATCAACATCACCTACCCACGAAAAAAGCCACCTGATTGGGTGACTTCATTAGGAGATTATGATGAAAAAAAGTTTTAGGATTTCATTAAATAAAGTTAGGAGGTCTTTATTTAATGACTATATGATACTAGACCATCCTTAAACTTTACTTAAGAAAAAACAAGTTTTATTATTTTTCTCTGTTTATCCAAATCATTCCTGTACAGTCATAGGTGGATAAGATTTCAAAGCCCATAAAACGATAAAATCCCAAGTTTTTTTCTGTCTGTTCTGTCACCAGCTGGACTTGATAGGCATCTTTGTAATCCTCTAAAGCCTCTTTCATCAAGGATCTACCAATCCCTTGGCGCTGATAGCTAGGCAAAACAATCAAATCCTGAACCAATACTGATGAGAATCCATCTCCAACCAAACGAATCAAGCCCACCACAGCATCACCATCAAGTGCCAGATAAATTACTAATGACTGAGACAAGGCCTGCTTCAACATCTGAGGTTGATTTGTATAATTTGTCCAACCGACAGCCTGATAGAGATGCAAAACATCCTCGAGCTTGACAATTTCTTGCTTTCTAATGGTTATCATCTCAACACCTCTTAAAGCTCTCTCAAGCTCTTGTACTGCCGCCCATTTTTATCAAAATTTTCAGGATCCAACCATGTTTCCAATCGAGCTTTGACTTTTGGCCAGTCCGTATCAATCATAGACAACCAATCCGTATCTCTCGTACGCCCCTTATAAACCACTGCCTGGCGGAAGGTTCCTTCGTAGACAAAGCCCAAACGTTCCGCTGCTTGTCTTGATGGCAGATTAAGAGCATCGCATTTCCACTCATAACGGCGATAGTTAATCTCTTCAAAGACATAGCAAGCCAAGAGATACTGGGCTTCTGTTCCTATCCGTGTCCCCCTGAGCTCTGGAGAAAAAGTGACAGCTCCCACTTCTATTACTCGGTTATTCTGGTCAATGCGCATGAGAGAAAAAGTTCCCAAAGCCTTACCAGTTGCCTTGTCTATGATTGCATAGTAAAAACGGTCCTTACGAGCCAACATCTGATTTAAAAGAGTAACCAGTTCCTCTCTGTCTGCCACTGGTTCCTGAAAGAGGTAGGTCCACATTTCCCGAGGCGTATCAGGGCCATAAACAGCTAATAAATCCTCCGCATGCTTTTCTACCGATAGAGCCTCTATCCTAGCATAACGCCCTTCTAAGAAATCAATAGAAGGCAATTCACCTGGTGTATAACCTTCCATTGACTCCCCAATCATTTGACCATATTCATTTACTGGCATTTTTCTTCTCCTTGTTTTACGCTGAAAATACTATATCACAAATTGTTCTCTTTGGAAACTGGCACTGTCTTCAAGCTTAATCCTCAACACTATATTAGTGACCCGTTTTCTGTCTTTTATCCTCCAAGGCTTGATTAATTCGTTGGGTGAGTTTGTGAGTTTGCCAGATTTGATACAACCATATCAATCCATAAATTAACAAGAAAAAGAACCAAAGCAAGGGACTCCACAAGGCTGAACCCCAACCAAAAAATAGAGAGGTCAATACTAAAATAGTAGCTGTCGCTAACAAATGAACTCCTACACGCATACTATAAGCAAGAAACTCTAGCCTTTCAAGGATTAAGGTCAATACCCCCATAATTCCACCCATTAAAAACAGAGCTAGAATATTTTTTGTCATTGGTTCAGGATAGGTAATGCTTGGATAACACTGAGCTAATAACATCATACTCAAATAAAAGAAGGAAGCCGTACGCATTCCCGATACAAAATAATCAATTAATCGTTTCATGATTTTCTCCTATAAACCTAGATAATTCATTAAGGACTTAACGTATTTCCGACTCACACTAGATTTGATGCCCCGAGTCATTTTAGCCATCATGTTCCCTGAAAAGCTATCCGATAATGACTCTAAATGGTCAATGTTTATAACTGAATGACGTGATATCTGTATAAAGTTACGTCGATTAATTCGATTCTGAAAGTTTGTTAATGTTTCCTTAGTTTTATAAATCCCATCTACCGTATAAATGGTCAACAAATTCTTATCGATATCTGCTAGAATAAGATCCTCAAATTTCAACATAACCAGATGATCATCCGTTCGAATAGTAATGGTCACCTGATTGGTCGTTGAAAATTGTTCTAAATACTCCATGATTTCCCTTGCTTGGTCAGTTAACTGAGCTGCCTGAATTACAATATGTGGGTCCTTTTCTGAAAACTCTGTCTTCATTTCAAAACGAATCTTCATTTTCTCTCCAATATACTTTTATTTTCTCCTGCTAAACACTTTAACAAATAAAAGCCAAAGAAGAATAGCGACGAGACTGATAATAACCACTATAAAGTATGTCTCTTCCTTTGTCAATAGTTCTTGCCAGTTGATTTGGATTCCCATTTTTTCTTGAAATTCCTTTAACAATCTGCTATTTCCTGTAAATGCGGTCTCTAATGGTTCTTTCATTAAAATTTGTCGATAAAGAGAAGCAATATAAGTTGTAGGGGTACACTTCATGATAATCTGTGCAAAATCAGGTAAAACTCCAATAGGGACATAAGTTCCTACTAAAAATCCAGAAGCAGTTCCCACTATAGTTGCCAGTTTGCCAAGACTATCTACAGATTGAAAACGATAAATCAAGAGAATATTTATCAAACTTGAAAGCAGACTACTTAACAACATAATCAAAGTAATTTCCGGTAAATGACTGATAACTGGACTTTCTTTAAAATAAAGCCCCATAACAGCAAACATAAACACCTGCATAACAAAAGAAATGGCAATACTACTGATTAGATAGGACACCTGTAAACCCCAGCTACCTAAATCTGTCAAGAAGAGATCTTGATCCACTTGATTTTCACGATCCTGTACCATTTGTGTAAGAGCCGTAAAACTAGTTGTAATCCCAGTCACAGCCAAGGTCCCACCCATCAGCCAATTATTTAAAAGGTTCGTATTATCAGGGAGTTGGGACCAAGCGTCCGTCAAGTTCTTCTGCAAAAAAATGATATAAAGGAGGAAGGAAATCAATGCCCCCAATAATGAGAAAAATACTCCTGAACGATTACGAAAATATAAGATAAAATTCCGTTTCAATAAAGCTAACATTAGCGAACCTCTCTTCCTGTAAGTGCAATAAAGGCATCATCCATAGTACCTGGACGAAACTCAAAAGAATCAATTTCTTCTCGTACTTTTGCCAAATATTCAATAGCTTCCAGGGATGTCCTTGGATAAAAAAGATATTCCAACTCATTTTCTTCCTTTACTGTCATTCCAGTCTGTAGCAACTTTTCTAAACCCTTCATTTCTTTAAAACGAATTTTTAGAATATTAGATGCATACTGACTTTTAATAGCCGTCGCAGAACCTTGCGCAATCACTTTCCCATGATCAACGATATAAATCTGATCCGCTTCATCCGCTTCATCCAGATAATGAGTCGTTAAGATAATAGTCATCCCTTCATCCTTTTGTAGTCGAGACAGTAAATCCCAAATGGCTTTGCGAGTCTGAATATCTAGACCTGTCGTTGGTTCATCTAAGAAAAGAATATCTGGCTGTGAAAGAAGAGCACGCGCAATATCAACCCTACGTTTTTGCCCACCTGACAAAGTCCCATATAGTTGCTTCTGGAAAGCAGTCAAACCCAGTTGATGGATCAAGTCCTCAACACGATTTGCTTCAATCCCCTTATACTGTTGGGCACGAATCGTGAGATTTTCCCTAACTGTCAACATCTCGTCCAGTACACTAGCTTGAAAAACAACTCCGATTTTCGTATTTGGCGCATATCGAATCTGACCTTTTGTAGGCTTTTTCAAACCGATTAACATGGAAATGGTGGTTGATTTTCCTGCACCATTTGGACCCAAAATAGCATTAAAACTCCCTTTTTCAAACTCTAACTGAATATCGTCAACAGCCATATGATCGCCGTAACGTTTAGTCAAATGTTTAGCTTGTAAAATCATATTTTTTCCTCCTCTTAACCACACTAGTTTAACAAAAAGAATGAAAGAAAAATCGACTTTTGAGATAAGCAGTTAAAATGAAAGGCCAAGTGGTAAAATAATGGGGGTTAAATTAAAGTAGAGCAGGCTCGTTTTTCTCCTATCGAATCACTAGAGGAAGTTGAAAAACACTTACAACCATACATTATATTTTTAAACATACGCTATAAAAGAGATGTTTTATCGCATCTGGCCGAAAAATTCAAGAATCGGTAGTATTATTCTCGACAAATCAAACAATAAAAAATTAACTAGAAATCATGACACACAATCCCTTCTATCAAAATGAAACTGCTGAATATGATATGATTGAATTTGAAGCAAGTAAGTATTGTCCTGAATTTGAAACTTCCATTAGCCAAATTTTTGACGACAAGTAAATCTATTAGGAAATAATAGATGAAAAGAATTTTCAATACAAGCAAAAACAGCTCTTGTTATCCAAGAAGAGCTGTTCTATTTTATGAAAGAGAGTCA
>CAJPJN010000129.1:0-4835 GCA_905369855.1 Streptococcus oralis
CAGAAGAGAAGCATGTGTATGCCTAAATCCGTGAGGCGAAATTTTTTTAAGCTTATTGTGTTTACGAAAGAATCTGCTAAGTTTCACTTTCATAGTTGCAGCTAAAAGCCATCCTCCGCCATTGTTCGTAAAAATATAATTCGAATCATGTTTATAAGGCACACCAGCCTGGAAATATTCTTTTATTTGCTGACGTTTCCAGATTTTCAATACATTCAGAGTTTCATCATCTAAAGTGATAACCCTCTTACTCTTTTTGGTTTTAGGATCCTGAACAGTTTGTTTGTCACCAATTACGACAGCTGTCCGAGAAATGCTTAATAATTTATTTTCAAAGTCAACATCTGACCACATGAGTCCAATAGCTTCTCCAGTTCTCAACCCAGAAAAAGCGAGCAAGTGGAAAAAAGTGTAGTCTATTGGTTTGCAATTTGCTTTGTAAACTTTAAGGAACTCGGTTAGTTCCTGTTTTGTATAGTAGTTTTCTTTGCCATTTAATGGCCTATTTTTAGGCTTGATAATCTTGTCTAAAGGATTTGACTTAATGATGTCAATAGAGGTGGCATACTTGAAAATACGACTGATTACAGAGTAGTAATTGGCATAGAGGATATAGCGATTACTTAACTTTATAGCAACCTTCTGACAATAAGCTACACTGATCTGTTGAATCTTCATATCTGTAAAATACAAGTCAATCATAACATCAAGTTTTTTCTTAACGTTCTGATATGTCGTTGGTTTGACAGTGCTTTTATAGCTATCAAGCCATAATTCAGCGACTTCAGCGAAAGTAGGGTTCTGGAAATCTTCATTGTTTGAAAAACCATTTTCTTCAACATCTAAGAGAAGGTCACGTTCGGCTGCTTTAGCTTCTTTAATGGTTTTAAAACCACGCCGTGTAGTGCGTTTTTCTTTTCCAGTGGCGGGGTCTATGCCCAAATATGTTTGAAAGAGATATCTAGTTTCTCCTTTTTTGGTAATATATTTTTTTATCATAAAAAGTCCTTTCTTTTCGATTGCTTGCCCGCATAGTTGAAAAGGTGTAGAACTTATGATAAACTATGGTTGTATTTTTTTATCATCCTTTCCATTGCTTGCTAGATGGAAAGTTAAATCCTCACACTCAGAGTCGCCAAACTTTGCGAGTGTGGGGATTTTTTGTTGTCTTTTTTATTCTAGACCTGAGCTGACTTTAGAAGTCAACAAGAAAGAACCGTCGTCTTGTTTTGAAAACGAAAGAATAACGCTCTTGTATTTACTACCAGTAGAAGTATATGATACTGTCTTGCTGTCGTGGTCATTTACTGAACTAGTTGTTACATTGTTAGGTTCTCCGTGAACGCTAGCAACGTCATCGTAGTTAGTTCCACCAGCTCCATAGTTGATAATATCGCCAACTTGAAGCGCGTCAAACTGTTCTTTTGTCCAGTTAAATTTAGCATCCTCTTCTTTTTGTGATGATTCGATAGAAGAACTTACAGAGCTAACAGTCTCTTCAACGTTTTTACCTAGTTCTTTCAATGATTTAGCGTACATTGCTTGAGTTACTAATACAATAGCAATAGACACGACTGCTAGAACCGTCCCAATAATAGCTAGTGTTTTTGGTCTTTTTCGATTTACTGCAAAACCAATTAAACCGAAGATAAGAGCTAAAATAGCTAGAATGAATGAAAAATTATTGATGATAGGCATCCATGAGCCAAGTAGAGCCAGCGCTCCAAAAATAATAGCTAAAATACCTAAAACTTTGCGTTCTTGTTTCATAATGAAACCTCTCTATCAGCTTTTAGTGTGAATCAGTTATTGCACATATTTATTTTAATTTTCTCTGTATATACTCACGATTTCGCCGATAGTGCGAATATCGTTGTTTTCGTCTAAATGTATATCTTCATAATCTGGATTCAAGCTTTCCAGATATCCCTGACGTAGTTTCTTGACATAGTTAGCACCGTCTACTTGGAAGATACCAATGGTGTTATAGTCAACCTGTGGGGTATTCTTGATAAAGAGGTAGTCGCCATTTTTTATCTTTGGCTCCATAGAGTTGCCGACGACATAAGCGATAGCGTCGTAGTCGTCTGGTATTTCATCCTCATAGAACGAAACCTCCATATCTAAATCATCGTCCTGCATCGAACCACTACCAGCTGAGACAACCCCAGTAACACGTCGGTAAGCAGTCTGTCTGTAGTCGTCCAGTCTGATGATGTTTTCTGATACTTCGTTTATCTTCGTTTTATCTTCATTTTTTTGCTCGTCTAGTTGCCTCTCGGCATAGGTCAGGACTTTGCCTTGTCTAGGCGGTTCTAGTTGGTCGTAGATGGATTGGATTTGGGAAGTATTAGAAGAGGGGTCATCGACCATAGAATTATTAGTTACAAATCTAGGATCTAATACAGATTTAGGTACTCCAAAAAAATCTGCAATTTTTTGAACATTACCAGGGATTGGCAAAGAAGTTCCTTTTACATACCCTGTCAATGTGCTAGGCGGTATTCCTGTCGCTCGAGATAGCTCAGCTTGTTTACAATTTCTATCAGATAAAATTGAGTTAAGATTTGCGGAAAAGACTTTCATATCCTCTTTATCTTGAGGAGTTAATTTCCCTCGTCCTCTTGCCATGTTTTTTCCTCCTATCTTCTTTACTATATAATACCGTTTATTTTCGATTTTGTAAATAAAAAATTCGAAAAAATTACGAAAAAAATCGAAAAACTATTGACTTACGATTTAAATCGTAGTATAATGTAATCAAGCTTAAGGAAATAACAAAAACAAACCGGAGGGAAATAAAATGAATAAAGGACTTACAACACAAGAGCAAATCGCACTAGCGAAAGAAATCTTACAAGTTAAGAACCGCAGAGAACGCTCACTTAAACTAGGGGAAATCCTAGATCGTGAAAAACTATCATCAGATGATATGTACGAATTGTATAACACACTATTGACAACAATCAGAGTGTACGGCGACGTTATCGGATTCGATGATAAAGATTTTCAAGAAATGGCTCTTACAATCTTAGTTCTTGAAAAGGTTGAAGAAGCTAAACAAGCTAGGGTAGCGTAGAGAGGTGCGATTCCTCTCCTAGCTATTGCTCTAAGAGCAAAATAAAAAAGGAGGTAAGGCAAATGATGGAACACATCATAAAAAGCCTAGCAACCAAGGACACTGCAACCGTCATCTTGGTACTAGGCTTAACCAGAGAAGCACGTTTGTGGCACAAACAAATCTTAGAACACAAACGTAAGCTTCAAAACAAAAAGTAGAGAAAGGGGCGAAGCCCCGACCTCTACTTGATAGTGTACCATCATTTGCCGTGAAAAGCAATGAGTGAAGAAACTGGCTTGATAATCCTAGCAGGATTTGTGATTGTGTCTTTTACTATTCGTCAAATAGTGAAGTACCGAAGTGATAAAAAAGATAAGGAGTAGGGAAATGCCGGAACAAAAAGAAAAATACCACGATAGACGTGGTAGACCTGATGGGTTGACGGTTGAAAAAGTTATCCACCTTTCAATTTTGAGAGGAGAAGGAACTGAAGCGGATAGCATTCGAGTCGTCGAGCAGTATTACAATATGGACGGCATTCTAATATTTGAGTTAGACCCGTGCTCTCCACATTATCAAGAATTTTTAGGTTTGCGTTGATCTTGTTTATCTTTGTCCAAATCTAAAATATCTTGTAGTAATTGCTCGTTGTCATGACGCTCGATATACCATTTTTGCATAAGTAATTCTATAAACTTTAGCAACTTGTGAGCCTCATTCGGTTCAATATCCACTATAAGATTTACATCTTTTTCTGGATGGGCACCAATGTTTCCAAGTTTTCGTAGAGCATCGAGTACATTTTTAGTGCTTGGGTCAACAGACTCCTTTAAAGCATCTATCTCATCTATTAATCTTGCTTTAGAAATTCCCCAAAAATCTCTAATCATTCCTTGTAGACAACGTCTAGAGAGGGTAGCAGAAGCTTTGGGGCTGAGATTTAAGATAGCGTGAGCTTCTTCATAATCACTTCTGATAGCCTGAGGGATGTAGTCTGGATAGACTTTTGCGAGTGAAATAGGGTTGAAGTGCATAATACGATTTGGAAATTGACTACCAACGCCCACGATGTCGACTGAAACTTTATGACAGTTTGGACATTTCATTGTTTGTATTGTTATTTTGTCGTTCATATTTTCCTCAACCCTAATATGTGAACGACGCATCAAAAAGTAGTGTTCGTCTTCTCGGAATGTATCGTAGTGCTTTGGAACAGGGAAGCCGCAGAATAAGCAGAATAGTTGATTAGAATCCATAAGATTTCTCCAATCATTTTTATTTTGATTATACCACATTTGAAAGGGGGTAAGGAGATGAGACCAAAGAAATATCCGTATAGTTTCAAACCAAATCTGATGAACATTTTAGATAGTCGCTTCTATACACGGCTAATTGTTGAAACAGAGGATGGAGCGAAAAAAATAGCAGAAGTCACACTAGATGATGTAACCGCTGCTACAGGATATGTTGTAAGGCTAAGACCAAATTATGACTAGCCTTTAGGAGGAAGGAATAAAATGATTCACCATTATATAACTCATTATGCCAGCAATGGGAAAGATTACGCCGAAGCATGGATTCAAATCAATATTTTTGGAATGTGCTTTTGTGTATGGAAAAAGCGTACAACCATTGAACGATTGTACGCAAACGAAGATTAGACTTTTTTCCAGCCGTTACCTTTAGCAGATGTCGGAGGGAGCCGATCACCTTTTCCGATAGTTGCGGTATGACCATGAGTAACTTTTCCGCCACGAGGTCCTACCTCTACATA
>CAJPJN010000130.1:0-4694 GCA_905369855.1 Streptococcus oralis
CTGCAAAGACCGTTCCACCAATAGGGAGACCTAGTTTAAGTGCCTCAAGTAGAGCACTTTTATCAAGGGGTTGGACCTTTTCAATATGGTAGGGCTTAACCTTTTTATGCTTTCTGATAACCGAAATGGAAATGAGGAGAAGGGCCCAATAAGCCATTGAAGTTCCAAGACCAGCCCCAGCTCCACCCAACTCTGGTAGACCAGCAATGCCATAGATGAGGAGGAAATTGAAGAAACCGTTGAGAGGTAGGAGCAAAAGCATGAGATACATGGACAGCTTGGTCAACCCCAGCGAATCCAGCAAAGAGCGAATGACACTAAAGAGCAACAGGGGGATAATGCCGATAGATAAAAACCAAAGATAACGAACTGCTACTGCCGCCACTGGTGCTTCTAGTCCAAGATGATTCAAGATTAGTGGTGCCAGGAAAATTACCATCCCCAGCAAGACCACAGATAGACCCAAGGCCAGATAAATGAACTGATAAAAATCAGACGCCACTTCTTCCTTTTTGCCTCGACCAAGATGGTGACCAATGATAGGCACCAAGGCTGACACAATTCCTGTTAGGAATGTAAAGAAAGGACTCCAGATACTGGTTGCCATAGACACACCAGCCAAGTCCATGGTATTGTATTGGCCAGTCATAGTCGTATCAACAAAGGAGGCAGAATAATTGGCAAATTGATAAATCAGGATAGGGAAAAATATCTTTAAAAATAAGATAAACTTGTCTTTAAAATGATGGGTTTGGTACATATATGCTCTCTATTCTTTTTGTTTACAGAGCAGACTTACACCTAGTTTTGATAGACGATTTGTCCCTTACAGATGGTATATTTAACCTGCCCTTTTAAGGTTTCACCGATGAATGGTGAATTAGCTGCTTTGGAAGCAAAATGGGAGTCCACAAGGCGGTCAGCCTTAGCATCAAAAATAGTGATATCTGCTGGACCATTCTCAGCCAAGTAACCTGCTTCAAAGTTATAAAGTTTGGCTGGGTTATATGACATTTTTTCAAGTAATTCCATCAAGCTCAACTCCCCAGCTTCCACCAAATAAGTTAAACCGAGAGAAAGAGATGTTTCCAAACCAGTCATACCAGATGGCGCTTTGGTAATATCCTCAACGTTTTTCTCATCTGCATGGTGAGGCGCATGGTCAGTCGCTATAACTGTGATGACGCCTGATTTAAGACCTTCGATCACAGCACGACGGTCTGATTCCAAACGAAGTGGAGGATTCATCTTAGCATTGCTTCCTTGTGTCAAAAGGAGCGCTTCGGTCTTAGAAAAATGCTGTGGCGCTACTTCTGCTGTGACTTGCGCTCCCAATCCTTGAGCAAACTCCACTACTTTAACACTTTCTTCCTTAGACAAATGCTGGATATGAACATGGGCCTTGGTTGCATAGGCAATCATGACATCACGCGCCATCATAGCATACTCAGCTACCCCAGTCGCACCGCAGATATGGAAATGTTCTTTAGCAATATTTTCGTTAAAGCCAAGAACACCGTTCAATCCTGGATCTTCCTCATGAAGACTAATAAAGGTATTAAGCTTTTTAGCTTCCTCCATGGCTTCCTTGACAACTTTACTGCTTTCAAGCGGAATACCGTCATCAGAAAAACCAACGGCACCTGCTTCCAAAAGCGCCTTAAAGTCAGTCAAGTCTTGGCCATTAAAGTTTTTAGTAATGGTCGCAACCGTTTTGACATTAATGTTCTCTTTGGCAGCTGACTGGAGAACTTCTTGCAAAGTCTCCACGTCTGAAATGGTTGGACTAGTATTAGCCATCATGACAACAGTTGTAAAACCACCTGTAGCGGCTGCTAAGGCACCAGTATGGATATCCTCCTTGTGGGTCTGACCAGGTTCACGGAAATGAACATGAATATCGACCAAGCCAGGAGCAACTACAAGACCTGTAGCATCTAAGATTTCTGCTCCTTCTTCCTTGATTTCGGCAGCAATTTTAACAATTTTCCCATCGTGGACTAAAACATCACACACTTGATCCAAACCAGACTTGGGATCCATTACACGACCATTTTTGATTAGTAGCATCTGCTTTCTCCTTTATTCATAGAAATCAACTTGGGTATCCAACAATTTATCCCCATCATAAACAAACTTGGCTGAAAAGAAGGGTTTATCCTCTAAAAGCCACTCAACAAAGGTATGGTCACCTTCCCAAGTCGGCTTGCTCAAAACCTCGTCATAGGGAACCCATTCTAGCGTTCCCTCATTGCAGTCAATCAAGTCACCCTCGAACTCCGTCACTTTAAAAACATAGGTGTACCAGTCTAAATCTGGCGTAAATTCAGGAAAAGTGATAACACCTTTTAGAACTGGCTGGGCTTTAAGCCCTGTTTCTTCAAGGATTTCACGCACCGCGCACTCCTGAGGTGTCTCTCCTCTCTCTAGCTTACCACCCACACCAATCCATTTACCCGCATGGACGTCATTTGGCTTTTTATTGCGATGAAGCATGAGTAGTTCTTTCCCGTTATCAATGTAGCAAATCGTCGCTAACTGAGGCATATTTTCTCCTTATCTAAGCCAATCGATTGGCTCTTGTCCTGTCTCTTTTAAGAATGCATTGGCCTTGGAAAAAGGCTTGGAACCCCAAAATCCTCTATAAACTGACAAAGGACTGGGATGGGCTGATTCGATAATCAAGTGATGAGGATTGGTAACCAAGGTCTTCTTCTTGCGTGCATAAGCTCCCCAGAGTACAAAAACGACTGGTCTATCTAGATGATTGACCACCTGAATCACAGCATCCGTAAAAGGCTCCCATATCTGACCAGCATGACCATTGGCCTGTCCAGCAGGAACTGTCAAACAAGCATTAAGAAGCAAGACTCCTTGCTCAGCCCAAGCTGTCAAATCATGAGATTTCTTAACCCCGATATCATCTGACAATTCTTTCAAGATATTTTGCAAGGATGGCGGAGCTGGGATAGAGTCAGGTACAGAAAAACTCAAACCCTGCGCTTGACCTGGCCCGTGATAGGGATCTTGCCCTAGAATCACCACCTTAACTTCTTCAAGCGGTGTTGTCAAGAGAGCCTGAAAAACCTTTTCCTTGGGTGGATAAATAGTCCCCTGAGCATAGACCTGCTCCATAAACTGATTGATTTTCCCAAAATAACCCTCAGGTAATTGCGCCTTAATCAAAGCATGCCAAGACGAGTGTTCCATAGTCGACTCCTTCGTTTTTACTGCCTCTATTATAGCAAAAAGTGGCTATGGAAACCACTTTTTACAGTTTATCTAAACAATCCAGCAATTCTTGATAAGCATGGACTTCGTAAGTTGGCTGGGCTTGTGTGTGATTTTCGAGGTGATGAGGATTGTACCAGATAGTGTCAATCCCCGCATTATTGCCACCTTGAATGTCGGCGGTTAGGGAATCTCCAATCATCAGCGTCTTTTCTTTGCTAAAACCTGCAATCTGTTGGCCAATTTTTTCATAAAAGAGAGCATCTGGCTTTTGTGTTTGCAATTGTTCAGAGATAAAGACTTGATTGAAATAAGGTGCCAGACCAGATTGAGCCAAGCGCCCTGTCTGAATGGCTGTAATGCCATTTGTCGCAGCATACAAGTCATAATCACGCTCGATGAGGCTGTCCAAAAGTTCATGAGCACCTGAAAAAGTTTGTCCCTGTTGAGCGAGGTAAAATTGGTAACGCTGGGCTAGAAAACTACCGTCTTTTTCCTGTCCAAAGTGAGCAAATAAACGAGAAAAGCGCGTGTTAACCAGCTCTTGTTTGCTGATTTTCTTTTGCTCCAAATCCTTCCAGAGAGCCTTGTTCATAGGAACGTAATAGTCTTTGTAGGCTTGGATATCCGCAACCCCTTCTTCATTTAGAAGTTGCGTCAAAGCCACATCCTCAGCAGCATCAAAATCAAGCAAGGTGTGGTCGAGGTCGAAGAGTAGAAATTTGTAGGACAATTTGAGGTTTTCCTTTCTAGGGGGTGCTTGAAGTCTAAAGGGGGTACATAATTTTCTAATCTTTTAGCAAACATTCAAGTATATTTCTTTTAAAATCATTATCCCAATAAGGCTCTGTATGTTTCACTAATTTTGAATTTCTTTTGAAAAGTAACTCAAATTCATTTTCTATTGCATAATCAAATCCAGATACAAATAACGCTTTTGTTCCTTTTTTAACATATATTTTTAATACATAATCTGTATCTAAATAGTTTAACCGACTATCTTGTTCTAAATAGATTCTTTTATTTAGTGTTGTACTCAAATAACCTTTATCAATAAACCCTGTGTCGCTTTGGGAAATTTGATTAAACTCATCCACGTCAACATAACGATATACCACAATGTTATCTTGAATCATTGGAGCAGATTTAAAATCATCATCTAAAAATCTTTTCAAGTTATGAAGTTTTTCAATGTTTACTGAACTAGAACCTGTTCTTAATAACTCATTTACTCTAGTCATATAACCAGCACAATAACATTCTAAAGGAGTTAAAGAATCTTTCCAAAATTCATTCTTTTTGTATGAATTTGCATAATCTATTTGCCACTCTGCGAAAGTTTTTCCTATCCATTTTGAAGCATCATTTTTTTCAAATTCTAGATAAACCATTATTATAACCTCACTTAAAATTTGGTAATATTATAACATATATAAAAAGAAATTTTCCAGTATAATTAACAG
>CAJPJN010000131.1:0-4638 GCA_905369855.1 Streptococcus oralis
CGTGTCGTGGGCTCGGAGAGGTTTATAAGAGACAGGGTCAGAACTCAACCTTGGCGGTTCGCTTGGCTCAATTAGCTATGGAAGAACGGCGGGCAGAAACGGGCGATGATAACTACAAATTTATCGCTGTCCGCCTGCCATACGGAGTGCAAGCTGATGAAGCAGATGCGCAAAAAGCCCTAACCTTTATCCAGCCAGATGTCAGTTTAGTTGTCAATATCAAGGAATCAACTGACGCTATGACAGTTGCAGTTGAAGCGACAGGAAGCCCTGTTTCAGACTTCAACAAGGGAAATATCAAGGCTCGTTGCCGTATGATTGCCCAATATGCCCTGGCTGGTGCCCATAGCGGAGCGGTCATTGGAACAGACCATGCTGCGGAAAATATCACAGGCTTTTTTACCAAGTTTGGTGACGGTGGTGCAGATATTTTACCCCTTTTCCGCCTCAATAAACGCCAAGGAAAACAACTCTTGCAGGAACTTGGTGCAGACCCAGCCCTTTATGAAAAAATCCCAACAGCAGACCTAGAAGAAGACAAACCAGGTCTAGCTGATGAAGTAGCCCTCGGAGTCACTTATGAAGAGATTGACGACTACCTAGAAGGCAAAACAATCAGCCCAGAAGCTCAAGCGACTATCGAAAACTGGTGGCACAAAGGCCAACACAAACGCCACCTACCCATCACCGTCTTTGATGACTTTTGGGAGTAAAAAGGTCCGGGGGACCTTTTTAGCTTCTTGCCCTGAAATTAAAAAGCAAGAAAAACCTCCAGTGGAGGTTTTCAGCCTCTCACCTTGAAATAAGAAAGTGAGAGAAGGTCCGGGGGACCTTGAACCCCGAGCACGGAAACAAGTAAGCGAGGAAGGTCCAATGGATCTTTTTAGCTTATTACCTTGAGATTCAAAAGCAAAACAAGTTTCAATGGAGATTGGGCAGAGAATTATCTATCAGAAAGTGAGGTAGCATCATGAAATCTATAGGTACGCAAACATTACAGACAGATCGTTTAATTTTGAGAAGATTTATGGAGAGTGATGCAGAAGCCATGTTTCAGAATTGGGCTTCCTCTGCTGAGAATCTAACCTACGTCACTTGGGATCCCCATTCTGATGTCGAGGTGACTCGAAACTCCATTCGTAATTGGGTTACCTCCTATACAAATCCCAACTATTACAAATGGGCCATTTGTCTCAAAGAAAATCCGGAGAAAGTTATAGGAGATATCAGCATCGTTACAATAGATGAGAACGATTCTTCTTGTGAAATTGGTTATGTGCTAGGCAAAGCTTACTGGGGACGTGGGATTATGACAGAGGCTTTAAAAACTGTCTTGGACTTTTGTTTTACTCAAGCAGGTTTTCAAAAGGTCAGAGCACGTTATGCCAGTCTCAATCCAGCTTCAGGTCGTGTCATGGAGAAGGCTGGAATGTCCTATCTAAAGACTATTACCAATGGTGTAGAGAGAAAAGGCTATCTTGCGGACCTTATTTATTATCAGATAAGTAGGGAAGACTAGTGAATTTTCCTTTCAGTTTCCATCAAAGTCAGGCTTTGTCTGGCTTTTTTTGCAACATTTTTTACATAACCTGATTAAATTCCTATTTTTCCCTATCATTGTCCCTGTTTTTTCTGGAGTTTTGGGGCTATAATAGTCCTATCAAATCAAAGAATGGAGGAAGGCAATGGATAATATAATCTTTTTTATCAGTGTTTTTCTTGCTGGAATTCTTTCCTTCTTTTCTCCTTGTATTTTACCCTTGTTACCGGTTTATGCAGGGGTCTTGTTGGATGACAAAGATGGTGCTCAGGCTTCTAGTGGCAAATTTTCAATCTCACTTGTTAGTCTATTGAGAACTTTGGCCTTTATAGCGGGGATTTCCTTTATTTTTATCTTGCTGGGTTATGGAGCTGGTTTTTTAGGCAATTTGCTGTATGCTTCTTGGTTTCAGTATGTGATGGGTGCGGTTATCATTCTCTTGGGCTTACACCAGATGGAAGTCTTACATTTTCAAGGACTTTACAAGGAAAGAAGGCTACAATTAAAGAGACAGGTGCAAAAGGGTAAGGACTATAGTCAGGCATTTTTACTGGGCTTGACCTTTAGTTTTGCTTGGACGCCATGTGTGGGACCGGTTCTGGCCTCTGTTTTAGCCTTGGCGGCTTCAGGTGGTTCAGGTGCTTGGCAGGGAGCTGGTCTCATGTTAATCTATATGCTGGGTCTAGCGCTACCATTTTTGGTTCTAGCTCTTGCCTCCAGCTATGTTTTGAAACATTTCCGAAAACTTCATCCCTACCTCGGAACCCTCAAAAAAGTGGGTGGTTTCCTCATTATCGTGATGGGAATCTTGGTGCTTTTGGGAAATGCTTCCATTTTGACTACATTATTTGAATAGAGAGGAAGAAGAAATGAAAAAATGGCAAACATGTCTCCTTGGAGTAGGCTCAATCTGTTGCTTGACAGCTTGTTCTGCTAAAAACATGTCAGACGAAGCTACTATGAAGGAGCAAACAAAAACAGAACAAGTTAGTTCGCAAACTGCGACTAAAGGTCAGGCAGTTGCTGATTTTGAACTAACGGGAGTAGATGGCAAGACCTACCGCTTGTCTGATTACAAGGGCAAGAAAGTCTATCTCAAATTCTGGGCTTCTTGGTGTTCCATCTGTCTAGCCAGTCTTCCAGATACGGATGAAATTGCTAAGGATGCTGGTGATGACTATGTAGTTTTGACAGTGGTGTCTCCTGGACATAAGGGGGAACAAGCAGAAGCAGACTTTAAGAACTGGTACAAGGGCTTGGATTATAAAAATTTCCCAGTTCTAATTGACCCATCAGGTAAACTTTTAGAAAGTTATGGTGTTCGTTCTTATCCAACTCAAGCCTTTATAGACAAGGAAGGCAAGCTGGTCAAAACGCAACCAGGTTTTATGGATAAGGATATGATTTTAAAAGAATTGAAAGAAATGGGGTAGAGAAAGGTCATGAATGATAAAGTAAAACTTTTTGTCTTGGCAGGGATTTTTTTCCTAGCCATAACCGGTTTCTATTTTCTATTGATGCGAAATGCAGGGCAGACAGATAGCTCGCAAATTGAGAAAGCATCAGTTAGCCAAGGAGGAAAAACAGTGAAAAAAACAGAAGTTAGTAAAGATGCAGATTTGCACGAAATTTATCTAGCTGGGGGATGTTTCTGGGGAGTGGAGGAGTACTTCTCACGCGTTTCCGGAGTGACAGATGCCGTTTCAGGCTATGCAAATGGTAGAGGGGAAACAACAAAGTACGAATTGATTAACCAAACAGGACATGCGGAGACTGTTCATGTCACCTATGACGCCAATCAAATTTCTCTCAAGGAAATCCTGCTTCATTATTTCCGCATTATCAATCCAACCAGCAAAAATAAACAAGGAAATGATGTGGGGACCCAGTACCGTACTGGTGTTTATTACACAGATGATAAGGATTTAGAGGTGATTAACCAAGTCTTTGATGAGGTAGCTAAGAAATACGATCAACCCCTAGCAGTTGAAAAGGAGGCCTTGAAGAATTTTGTGGTGGCTGAGGACTACCACCAAGACTACCTCAAGAAAAATCCAAATGGCTACTGCCATATCAATGTCAATCAGGCGGCCTACCCCGTCATCGATGCCAGCAAATATCCCAAACCAAGTGATGAAGAATTGAAAAAGACCTTGTCACCTGAGGAGTATGCAGTTACCCAGAAAAATCAAACAGAACGGGCTTTCTCAAACCGCTACTGGGATAAATTTGAATCTGGTATCTATGTGGATGTGGCAACTGGCGAACCCCTCTTTTCATCAAAGGATAAGTTTGAGTCTGGTTGCGGTTGGCCTAGTTTTACCCAACCCATCAGTCCAGATGTTGCCACCTACAAGGAAGATAAGTCTTACAATATGACACGCATGGAAGTGCGGAGCCGAGTTGGAGATTCTCACCTTGGCCATGTCTTTACGGATGGACCACAGGACAAGGGTGGCTTGCGCTACTGTATCAATAGTCTCTCTATCCGCTTTATTCCCAAAGACCAAATGGAAGAAAAAGGCTACGCTTATTTACTAGATTATGTCGATTAAGAGGGCTTTCCTAAGCAGTTAGAGGAGAATTTTGCTATACTGATACTAGTAAGTGACAAAGGAGAGAAGCATGACCTACACAATCTTAATCGTAGAAGATGAATATCTGGTAAGACAAGGCTTGACCAAGCTGGTCAATGTAGCAGACTACGATATGGAAATCATCGGTCAGGCTGAAAATGGAAGGCAGGCTTGGGAATTGATACAAAAGCAGGTGCCAGATATTATTTTAACCGATATCAACATGCCTCAGTTAAATGGCATCCAGTTGGCCAGTCTGGTCCGAGAAACCTATCCTAAGGTGCATCTAGTTTTTTTGACAGGCTACGATGATTTTGATTATGCCTTGTCTGCTGTCAAACTCGGTGTGGATGACTACCTGCTCAAGCCCTTTTCTCGTCAGGATATTGAGGAAATGTTGGGGAAAATAAAGCAAAAACTAGACAAGGAAGAGAAAGAAGAGCAGTTACAAGGTTTACTGACCGATAAGTTTGAAGGAAACTTGGCCCAGAAAATCCATTCTCATCTAGCTGATAGCCAATT
>CAJPJN010000132.1:0-4637 GCA_905369855.1 Streptococcus oralis
CGGAAGGTCTCCTTGATAGCAAGCAAGGTAGAGTCAAGGAAGGCCAGAAAAAGATGGAGGATGCTGTCCATATTTTTGAGATGCTTGGCTGTAATAAATCGGCAGATTACTATAGAAAAACGACCGATTGTTGAATATCTGCAAACTAAGAAAATAATTTGAAATTTTAAGCGATAGAACTGTTGGGCTCTCTCGTGTCACTGGAGAAATTCTATCGTTTCTTTTTGCTCATTTCGTTTGTTGCATATATTCAAAAGTTTTTCCTCTAAAATTTCTAAGTGCTATACTATAGTCATACTTCATATAGAACTTCGAACAAGAAGGGAGATTACCTATGAAACTATTGTTTAGAAATCAAGCTTATCGTCTCTTGACTTTGTCACGCTTCTTCAATGCTTTTGGTGCTTCGATTTTCAACCTGGTATTTATCGTCTATGCATCGACCTTGTCACAAGCATCTTTTGCTGTTGCTATGGCGAATATTGTCATGCTTCTTCCGACTCTCTTTACAGTTTTTGTAGGGATTCGGGCAGATTACACGAGGGACAAGGTCAAATGGATGGTCTATAGCGGTTTGTTTCAGGCGGTTTTATTTTTTCTAGCAGCCCTAGTTGTTCAGCAAGCTAGTCTCTTTGCCTTTTCTAGCCTGTGTTTAATCAATGTCATTAGTGATGTCATCAGTGATTTTGCAGGTGGTTTGCGCATGCCTCTCATTAAGGAAAAAGTAGCTGAAGATGATTTGATGGAGGCTTACTCTTTTTCCCAGTTCATTACCTATATTTCAGCTATTGGTGGTCAAGCTTTTGGAGTCTGGCTCTTAGGTCTATCGGTCAACAATTTTTCCCTCGTTGCGGGAATCAATGCCTGTTTTTTCCTAGTATCAGCCGTTATCCTCTTTTTAGGAAAAAGCAAATTGAGCCTGTCAATGTCATCTGCTGATGGTGAATCACTGAAAAATGAGAAGCTTCCGATCAAAGAGCAGTTCCTAACGATTTATCGAAATTTACGTCTCGTTTTTCTTAAAGGTGGACAGAAAAACTTTGGATTCATGATCTTTGCTGTCTTACTTATCAATGCCTTGGGTGGCGCTTTAGGAAGCATCTATAACATCTTCTTTTTGAGCCATTCTCTTTTGGACTTTTCTTACACAGAGGCATTATTTATCAGTCAATTCTGTGCTTTGTTAGCAATCATCATCAGTAGCCTTACGGGCAATGATTATTTTGGGAAGCAGTCCTTGCCTAGATTGATGATGTGGGTGACCGTAGGACTCAGTCTAGTTGGTCTAGCTAATTTATTCAATCAAGTCGTACTTGGTTTACTATTTCTCTGTTCAACTCTGTATGTGTCTGGTAAAGTTCAACCAAAGATTAGTGCCATGCTCCTGAAAAATCTAGCTCCAGAGGTTCTAGCTCGTACCAGTAATTTTTTAGGTTTATTGTTCACCTTATCCATACCTGTGGGAACAGCTTGTTTTTCACTTATAGCTGTATGGAATATACAGTTGACTTGGATGCTATTTGTTGGTCTTTCCTTGCTAGCTATTCTTTTGACAGGTCTTAATCTCAAAAATGATATCTAAATCCTGATTTTTTTCTTACTGTTTTAATCCCTCTATTTATGGTAAAATAAGACTATTAAGTTTAAAGAGGATTCCCTATGAAATTACAAAAACCAAAAGGAACGCAGGATATTTTACCTGCTGAGTCTGCCAAATGGCAGTACGTTGAGGGCTTTGCCCGTGAAATTTTCAAGCGCTATAACTATGCAGAAGTGCGCACGCCTATTTTTGAGCATTACGAGGTTATCAGTCGCTCTGTCGGAGATACAACGGATATCGTAACCAAGGAAATGTACGATTTCTATGACAAGGGTGACCGTCATATCACCCTCCGTCCAGAAGGAACTGCGCCTGTTGTCCGTTCCTATGTGGAAAATAAACTCTTCGCCCCAGAAGTGCAAAAGCCAAGCAAGTTCTACTACATGGGACCTATGTTCCGTTATGAGCGTCCACAGGCAGGGCGTTTGCGCCAGTTCCACCAGATTGGTGTTGAGTGCTTTGGCTCTAGCAATCCAGCTACCGATGTGGAAACAATCGCGATGGCAGCCCATTTCTTGAAAGAAATCGGAATCCAAGGTGTCAAATTGCACCTCAACACTCTTGGAAATCCTGAGAGTCGTGCGGCCTACCGTCAAGCCTTGATTGACTATTTGACACCGCTCAAGGAGACCTTGTCTAAGGATAGCCAGCGTCGCTTGGAGGAAAATCCTCTCCGTGTCTTGGACTCTAAGGAAAAAGAAGACAAGGTAGCAGTAGAGAATGCGCCTTCTATCTTGGACTTCCTTGATGAAGAAAGCCAAGCTCATTTTGATGCTGTGCGTCAGATGTTGGAAAATCTTGGAGTAGACTATATCATCGATACCAATATGGTGCGTGGTCTGGACTACTACAACCACACCATTTTCGAGTTCATCACTGAAATCGAGGGCAATGACTTGACAGTCTGTGCGGGTGGTCGCTATGATGGCTTGGTTGCTTACTTTGGTGGCCCTGAAACCGCTGGATTTGGTTTTGGACTTGGTGTAGAGCGCCTGCTTCTCATTCTTGAAAAGCAAGGTGTGGCCCTCCCTATCGAAAATGCCCTAGATATCTATATTGCAGTCTTGGGTCAAGGAGTAAATGTTAAGGCCTTGGAATTGGTACAGGCTCTTCGCCAACAAGGTTTCAAAGCAGAGCGTGATTACCTCAATCGTAAACTCAAAGCCCAGTTCAAGTCAGCTGATGTCTTTGCGGCTAAGACCCTCATCACCCTAGGAGAGAGTGAAGTCGAAAGCGGACAAGTGACGGTCAAGAACAACCAAACACGAGAAGAAGTGCAAGTGTCACTTGATGCAATCAGCCAAAACTTCTCAGAAATCTTTGAAAAACTAGGCTTTTAATAACAGATAAAACGGTCAGGAACCTACTCCTGACCTTTTTCTTTTGCAAAATGACAAAAATCATAAACTTTTTGACAAATATGCTTGTCAAAAAGAAAAAGATGTGTTACAATGTAAGCAAGTTAAGAGAAAAGGAGAAAGGAACGATTATGTGGGCATTAGGATTTGTACCTCTTGTGATTATGTATTATATCTACCATTCCCAAAAGGTCAAGAAACTAGAGAATAAAATCAAAAGAATTGAGCAAAAACAGAAAGGAAATAAAGAAATGTCAAGATTATTAAAAGAATTGATTGGGAAAACACCGACAATCGTTGGACAAGTTTTTGGAACAGATAACTGGGAAGTTGTGGATGTTGATGAGGAATGGGTCAAGCTACGTCGTGTTGATAAAAAAGGAAAAGAAAAATTCAAACTACAACGCATTGAGGATATCCAAACCGTTGAATTTGACGGAAAGTAGGTGTGTAACATGCAACTAAAAAATCGTCTAAAAGAGCTTCGGGCTCGCGATGGTCTCAATCAAACCGAACTGGCCAAGTTGGCAGAAGTTTCGAGGCAGACCATTAGCCTATTAGAACGGGACGAATACACCCCGTCAGTTGTGATTGCCTTGAAAATATCTCAGATTTTCAACGAAACAGTCGAATCGGTATTTCGCTTGGAGGAGGACGAGTGATGAACAAGTATAAAGTGATCTATTATGTAGTTGCCATAGCTCTATTAGTCAGCGTATTTCTACTAATTGGAACAAATCTAGGATGGTTTGATCTCTATTACAGCGACCAATTTGTTTGGGCTTACTTTGCCCTCATCCCAGTCGTTGACTGGATTGAAAAGAAAGCAAACAATTTAGCAAGTGAAAAAGGAGAATGAAAATGAAAAAGAAAAATAAAGGTGGATTGTTATTTTTAATGTCTGTTGTCTTTGGAGGTTTCTTGGGCGGTTTTGTAGGGATGTTTAAGGCTGCTACCGAATCCCACGAAATTATTTTAGATGCAAAAGTCTTGATACCATGGATATCAGCTATTTGTTTATTGATAGGTTTCATTAGCATTCTTTTGACTTTCAATTTCTTAAAGAAAAGCAGAAAATTTCACTCCTTGTATCAAGAGGAAATGGATGATGATCTGAATGAAACCTATTATGTGCAAATGAATCGTAATCTTGAGTTTGGAACTATTGCTTTTAATAGTGCAAGCGTAGCGATTTTATTGGCTCTCTTCATTTCAGGAAGTGAAGTAATTGTACTCGATATAAGCCATATAACCTTATCCCTTTCCTTTTTGGGATTAGTGTTAGTTTTAAATGCTCAAAAATATCTTTTTAAGACCATTGCGATTGTTCGTCAGTTTGATTTAGTATTTTTCTCTACACCAAAGGATATCTTGGACCATTTCGATTCTTATGATGAAGGGGAGCGCAAGGCTAATTTGGAACAGAGTTTTCGGATTTTATTCCAATTAAATAACTATGTCTTGCCAGCTTTGTACTTTCTGATTGCTCTCTTTTCCTTACTGACAGGAGAGATTCAGTTACTAGCCTTCTTGCTTGTAGGAGCAATCCATATTTATATCAATGTGATGCAGTTACCTATGGTAAAACGCTATTTCAAATAAAGGAGTTTCTATGATTCGTGTTGAAAATGTAAGCAAAAGTTTTGGGAGCAAAAAAGCTCTTCACCAGATTTCTTTTG
>CAJPJN010000133.1:0-4535 GCA_905369855.1 Streptococcus oralis
TAAAAGGGGTGGAGATCATGTAAGACACAGATTAACAAGTGACGGACAAAAGAAATAATAATACACTTGTTAAGGAGAAAAAATGTTAATAAGAAATTATCGGAAAAATATTGGCCTGATGGCCGGAGTTGAGTTTTTTGCATTTCTAGGGATTACCAGTTTTTGGATTCTCTTTCTCAGTCAAAACGGAATGTCTCTTTGGCAGATTGGACTTCTGGAGAGTATTTTTCATACGACCAGTCTTCTCTGTGAAATTCCATCTGGTATGTTAGCTGACCGCTATTCCTATAAGACCAACCTTTATTTAAGTCGTATAGCAGGGATTGTGTCTTCTATTCTTATGTTGGCTGGGCAGGGAAATTTTTGGATTTATGCGCTAGCTATGGCGATAAGTGCCTTGTCTTATAATTTTGATTCAGGCACAAGCGCAGCAATGGTTTATGATTCAGCCGTGGAAGCTGGACTCAAGAAGCGTTACTTATCTATTTCAAGTTTTATGTCAGGAGTAGCAGAAGGAACTCGGTCTTTGGGGACAGTGTTGGCGGGATTTTTTGTCCATGGTCAATTGCACCTGACCTACTATATCATGATTGCCACTTCTATCATAGTTCTTTTCCTGATTTGGATGCTGAAAGAACCTAGTGTCAAGGTAGAAAAAGCTGATAGTGTGACCATGAAACAGATTATTTGGACTGTTAAGGAAGAGTTGGAGCGAAATCCCATGCTCTTCAACTGGATGATTTTGTCTCAGATTGTCGGAACACTCATGTGCATGTTTTATTTTTACTATCAAAATCAGTTACCAGATTTAAGTAGTTGGCAAATTTCAGCAGTTATGCTACTTGGTAGTCTCTTGAATATCCTCGCAATCTATCTAGCAAGTAAAATTGGAAAGAAATATGCTGCCTTGAAGCTTTTTCCTATTCTCGTCCTGCTGACTGGAGTCACCTATATGCTGTCCTACTTTGGAACACCTCTAATCTATATTCTGATTTATTTGATTAGTAATGCTCTGCATGCTCTTTTTAAGCCGATTTTTGACAATGATTTGCAAGGGCGCCTTCCAAGTGAAGTAAGGGCAACCATGCTGAGTGTCTACTCTATGATGTTTAGCCTGAGTATGATTGTCTTCTTCCCACTGACAGGCTGGTTGATTGACAATTTAGGCTTTGTAGTAACATTTCTTTATCTAGGATTCTTTTTAGTCATGATTAGCCTTCTACTGGCTATCTTTTTAGGGAAAATGGCTAAAAGAATAGATGATAAAATGATTCCATAGATTAAAAGAATTTTTGAAAACTTGAGTGCCAAGCTCAGGTTTTTTAATATCTTGATTTCGCTTGTGTCTTTACTTTTCTTGCTCGGTTTTAAACAAGAAAAATCTGTTTTATTTTAAGGAAGAAATAATATAGGTTTGTTCTTGCATTCGCTTGTAATAAAGCCCAATAGATGGTAAAATAGACGAGTGAAAAAAAGACAAAAAAAATCAAAAAATAATCTACTGTGGCAGTATGGTCTAGGGATGACGATTTTGCTTGTGGTTATCAGTGCTTCCTTCCTGTATCTAGTGTTTCTGAGTATGAAACCTTATCAAACAGCTAAAAGTGAAGGAGAAAAATTAGCTCAGCAGTATGCAGGATTAGAGCAGGCTGATCAGGTTGATTTGTACAATGGCTTAGAATCCTATTATAGCGTTCTTGGTCATAATAAACAGCAAGAATCACTTGCTGTCCTGATTGGTAAAGATGACCATAAGATTTACGTTTATCAGCTAAATCAGGGTGTTTCACAAGAAAAAGCAGAAGCTCTTTCTAAGGAAAAAGGAGCTGGCGAGATTGACAAGATTACCTTTGGTCGTTATCAAGACAAGCCAATCTGGGAAGTCAAGTCAGGCTCTGATTTTTATCTAGTAGATTTTGAAACAGGAGCATTGGTCAATAAGGAGGGCCTATGAAACTATCCAACCGTGTTTTAGAAATGGAAGAAAGTGTCACTTTAGCTAGTGATGCGAGAGCAAAAAAATTAAAAGCTCAAGGTAAGGATGTCCTTTTCTTGACCTTGGGACAACCAGATTTTCACACTCCTGAAAATATTCAGGATGCAGCAGTTAAAGCTATTCGAGAAGGACAGGCTTCCTTCTATACAGTAGCTTCAGGACTACCAGAATTAAAAGCTGCAGTGAATACCTACTTCGAGCGCTACTATGGCTATTCTGTCGCAAGTAATGAGGTTACCTTTGCTACAGGTGCCAAGTTTTCCCTCTATACCTTCTTTATGGCTGTAATTAATCCTTTAGATGAGGTTATTATTCCAACTCCATACTGGGTTAGTTATGGAGATCAGGTCAAGATGGCAGAAGGGATTCCAGTTTTTGTTCGAGCTAAAGAAGACAATGATTTTAAAGTCACAGTGGATCAACTAGAACTAGTTAGGACAGATAAAACAAAGGTTTTGGTGTTGAATTCGCCATACAATCCGACAGGAATGATTTACACCCGTGAGGAACTCTTGGCTATCGGAAATTGGGCTGTTGAACATGACATTCTCATCCTAGCAGATGATATTTATGGTCGTTTGGTCTATAACGGGAATGAGTTCGTACCAATCTCTAGTCTATCAGAAGCCATTCGCAAGCAAACCATTGTCATTAACGGTGTATCAAAAGCTTATGCCATGACAGGTTGGCGGGTAGGTTATGCAGTGGGTGATCCAGAAATCATTGCTGCTATGAGCAAATTGACAGGTCAAACAACTTCTAACCTAACTGCTGTTTCACAATATGCGGCTATAGAAGCCTTAACAGGACCCCAGGATTCTGTTGATATCATGCGTCAGGCTTTTGAGGAGCGTCTCAATACCATCTATCCCCTTCTTGCAGAGGTGCCTGGATTTGAAGTGGTCAAACCGCAAGGAGCCTTCTATCTCTTCCCAAATGTCAAAAAGGCCATGGAGATGAAAGGTTATACGGATGTGACAGAATTTACAACTGCTATCCTAGAAGAAGCTGAAGTGGCTTTGGTAACAGGAGCAGGCTTTGTAGCGCCAGAAAATGTGCGCCTCAGTTATGCGACAGACCTAGACACGCTTAAAGAAGCAGTTAAACGCTTGAAAGCATTTATGGGTAGTGAGAATGATTGATCATTTTGAAATTAAGGTAAAGGATTTACAAATTTCAGAAGGATTTTATAGGAGTTTTCTCGCTCCTTTGGGCTATAAATTGGCTTTTAAGACCACTTCTCTAATCAGTTTTCTTGCCCCAAACAGCCCTCATCCTGGTGGTGATTTTTGGCTGGCTCAGGGGAAGCAAAATCCTATTCACTTTGCTTTTTTAGCAGAAAATAAGGAAGAGGTTCAAGCTTGTTATGAGGCTGGTTTAGAGGCAGGTGGGCGAGACAATGGAGCTCCTGGTTATCGCAGTGAGCAACCGATTTACTACGCTGCTTTTGTGATTGACCCAGATGGGAACAATATAGAAGTGGTTTGCCATAAAGAATAAAAAAGAAAAAGGAAAAATAATGACAAAACGTGTAACGATTATTGATGTAAAAGACTATGTTGGTCAGGAAGTGACGATTGGCGCTTGGGTTGCCAACAAATCAGGAAAAGGGAAAATCGCCTTCTTGCAATTGCGTGATGGAACAGCCTTCTTTCAAGGTGTAGCCTTTAAACCAAACTTTGTAGAAAAATTTGGTGAAGAAGTGGGACTTGAGAAGTTTGATGTCATCAAACGCTTGAGCCAAGAAACTTCTGTTTATGTGACAGGTATTGTCAAAGAAGACGAACGTTCTAAATTTGGTTATGAATTGGACATTACAGACATCGAAGTGATTGGTGAATCTCAAGACTACCCAATCACACCAAAAGAACACGGAACAGACTTCTTGATGGACAACCGTCACTTGTGGCTCCGTTCTCGTAAGCAAGTAGCTGTGATGCAAATCCGTAACGCAATCATCTATGCAACTTATGAGTTCTTTGACAAGAACGGCTTCATGAAATTTGATAGCCCAATTCTTTCAGGAAATGCGGCAGAAGATTCAACTGAACTCTTTGAAACTGACTACTTCGGAACGCCAGCCTACTTGAGCCAATCAGGTCAGCTTTACTTGGAGGCAGGAGCTATGGCCCTTGGTCGTGTCTTTGACTTTGGTCCAGTATTCCGTGCTGAAAAATCAAAAACGCGCCGTCACTTGACTGAGTTCTGGATGATGGATGCAGAGTACTCATACTTGACACATGATGAGTCACTTGACTTGCAAGAAGCTTATGTAAAAGCTCTTCTTCAAGGTGTTCTTGACCGTGCTCCTCAAGCCTTGGAAACCTTGGAACGTGATACAGAGCTCTTGAAACGCTACATTGCAGAGCCATTCAAACGTATCACTTACGATCAAGCCATTGACCTCTTGCAAGAACATGAAAATGATGAAGACGCTGACTACGAACATCTTGAGCATGGAGATGACTTTGGTTCACCACACGAAACGTGGATTTCAAACCACTTTGGTGTGCCAACTTTTGTCATGAACTATCCAGCA
>CAJPJN010000134.1:0-4528 GCA_905369855.1 Streptococcus oralis
TAATAGATATAGTCTGAGGCGATAACTCTCTCACCACACCGATGATAGTGGTTTTCTTCTTCTTTTCCTTTAGCACAAAACTTCCCCTAAGTTGGCCAACATAAAGCTGAGAAAGCAAGTTCAACTTCTCATCTAGAGTCAAATCCGTCGAAAAATCAACACGACTTTTTTCTTCACTGAGCGAACTGGTGTGTTCTGAGAGGTAAAACCCCATCCACTTCTGCATACCTGGATCTTGATAATCTCGCGCGGATTGAAAAGGTAAATAAGAACGATCAATCATTTTAATCCATCTAATCCTCCAGCAGAATGTCCTCCAATCAGCTTGCTTCTGGCAAGACTCCTAGAGGCTTCTTCCAGTGCATTGGCTCTTAAAAGAGAAGTGAAACCAAATTGTTCCCGAATGGAGTCAATGGCCGTCTGGAGCCTTTCTTCTT
Source organism: Streptococcus oralis (assembly GCA_905369855.1). GTDB lineage: Bacteria > Bacillota > Bacilli > Lactobacillales > Streptococcaceae > Streptococcus > Streptococcus oralis_BN. Next base: position 438 of record CAJPJN010000134.1, read on the forward strand.
TTTCTAACTTGTCAACATCATCAAAGAGAGATATCAAACCAAAGGACTCATCCACAAATCCTGAATAGTTGATTCCAACACTTCTGACCGCTCCAGAAGTATATTTGTTATGAAATAACTTCAAAACATAATCCGTTAAGACAGCTGTATTATTGGTCGGTTCGACCTTCATTTGTGTGTGAATAGACGACCTGACCTCCTGTTTAGAGAAACCGACATAGATAGAGACAAGGGTTGTTTTCTTGCCAGACCTTCTCAGTCTAATAGCTACCTGCTCCGCCATTTCTCGGAGAATAATTTCAATATCCCGTAGCTTCACGTAGTCTCTCGGCAAGATTTGAGAATTCCCCAAACCCTTGGATTTGGCTTTATAGGGCTTATGAACATTGCTCTCATCAATTCCGTTAGCATGAAACCACAAACGAAGACCAGCCTGACCCAGAGCTTTCTTTAGCTGGTCGGGATTACTGGTTGCCAATTTCTTGATGGAATAAATCCCCAGAGCATGCAAGCGTTTCTCCATCCGCCTGCCAATTCCCCAAAAGTCGGTCATCTTGGGAATGGACCAGACCTTCTCTTCCACATCCTGGTAAGACCAGTTGGCCCTCATGGTCTGAGTGTGCTTGGCTTCATTATCCAGAGCCAACTTGGCCAGTAAGGGATTGGCATTGGACATACCTACTGTAGAGTAGATCCCTGTCTGCCTCCAAATATCCCTCTGAATACGAGCAGAAAGCATATCCAGCTTGTCTTTGCGAGAGAGACTCTTGTCTGAAATGAAATAATTAAGTGAACTAGTCAGGTCAATAAACCCCTCATCGATAGAGTAGGGATAAATATCATCTGGACTGCCATAATTCTGAAAGATTCGCTGGATTTCCATATTGACTGCGATGTACTCATCCATCCTAGGTGGCACAATCAAGGTCACTTGAGCCCAATCTTCGATGTAGCGAACATAGTCTGAGTCGTTAGGTAGCCCTTGCTTTCGAGCATTGTAATAGGAAAATTTTCGCGTTTTGATATCAAAAGGCAAATCATAGGCCCGACCAACATTTGACTTGCCAAAAATCTTCTTAAACAGGGGAGAGGAGGCTAGGATAAGACCAGTTGAATTATCCGCACGACTCATGACACAAAGCGAGGTTTTCAGCGGATGTAATCCCCTTTTCACGCACTCAACACTGGCATAAAAGGATTTCATATCGACAAAGGCAATGTCACTTTTGGGCTCTCTGGAATAATCAAAGTAGCCCATAGTCTAGCCCTCCATCGGCACAAAGTTCCCAACGATAATCCCCACAATCCGAGGATCTTCCTCATAGGAGATGAAAATATCCTTGTATTTAGGATTGATAGAGACCAGACGCAATCCATTCTCCTCTCGATAGACCCGTTTGATATAGGTCTGGTTGTTGCAAACCACTGCATAAACCGCCCCGTCATAGTCAAATCCTGTCTCTCGAATCAGAGCTACTGAACCATTTTGGTATTTAGGTTCCATGGAGTCCCCAGACACCCATGACGCAAAATCATGAGCCAATTCCTCATTAAAGTAAACCGTATCAAAATTCTGATCATCGTAGACCGAAGCCCCAATACCTGCTGACATGCGTTCATAAACACGGTACTCGTAGAGGCGCTCTGGCATAGCTATCACTTTCTGGGCTTGCTCCTCTTGAGATAGGTTGCGAGCATAGAGAACAACCTTCTCCTGCCCTTGCTTGGAGAGGCTATGGTAGAGACGGACAATCTCTATCTGGGTGAAATAGCCTTTTGGTACTTTTAAAATGTTTTCTAGCTGGGCCACCTTTTCCTTGGATGGTTCCTTGACCCCACGTTCCCAAGCCGAATAAGCCTGAAAACTAATCCCAAGTTGCTCTGCAATTTCCTTCTGTGTTAGTTTTAACTCTTTTCTCCTAGCCTTTCATTTTTCTGGCTGATAAATACTTCACCTCCTGGTATAGACCATTATCTTAAATAATTTTCCTTAGAAAAACCAATCTTTAGTTGAGTCACCTTTTGAAATTCAACCAATCAGATTTAGTTTTATTATATAAAAAAAGTGTACAAATGTCTACTAGGAAAAGCAAAAACATTGTGGGTTTTAATCAAACTAAAAGGACTTAGCCCTATACAGTACAGAACTAAATCCCATGAATAAATAATTGTCCTAACTTTTAGCACCCCTACAGAAATTTCAATTTTCTCTATTTGATACCAGACATTAGTTTTTCAATACGTGGAACGTAGAAGAGTAAGATAATACTAAACACAATCGTAATTCCTCCAACAATTCCATAGTAAGCAACTTCTGTTCCGCTTGTATAAAATTTTACAATTTGAGCATTAATCGCTTGAGCAACAGCATTACTCAAGAACCAGATAGACATCATTTGTGCTTGGAAGGATTTTGGTGCTAGCTTATTAGTGACTGACAGACCAATAGGAGAAATCAACATTTCACCCACAATCACAATAGCCCAACTCATAATCAACCAGAAAGGACTGACCTTAACATCTGTCCCAAAGAGCATCCCTGGCAACATCATCCACAAGAAAGATAAACCTGCCGCAAATAAACCGTAAGCAAATTTCTTAGAAGAGGACGGTTGCTTTTTACCCATTTTACCCCACAACCACGCAAAAATCGGTACATAAATCATAATGAAAAGTGGATTGATACTTTGGAAAAAACTAGATGGGAAATGAATCTGATTCCCAAATGCATTAAAGTAAAGTCGAGTCTGATCATCCGCAAATAGAGCGAGAACAACAGATCCCTGCTCCTCAATAGACCAGAAGAGTACTCCAGCGATAAATAAAGGAATGTAGGCAAACACTCGGGATCTCTCAGTAGCAGTTATTTTATGACTAGATAAAATTTTGAAGAAATAGTAGATTGGAATGATTACCGCAATCACTGTAAAGATATTAACAATCATATCCACGTTAAACTGGTGAGTAAAGACTAAACCTATAACCACGAGAATAACCATGACAAGTGTAATCAGCAAGCGTTTAATCAAGGTCTGCTGGTCCTTCTGTGAAAGGGGATCAGTGGGGTAAAGACTTGATTCAGGCAGGTATTTCTTCCCATCTAAAACATACTTCACCAGACCAAAGAACATCCCAATGGCAGCTAATGAGAAACCTAGATGGAAATTGACTTCCTGACCTAGATAACCTACTAAATAAGGAGCAACGAAAGCACCTAAGTTAATACCAAAGACAAAGATACTAAAACCTGCATCCCGTCTATCATCCTCTTTCTCATAAATTCCCCCAACCATATCTGATATATTGGGTTTTAAAAATCCAGTACCAAAGATAATCAAGGCAATAGAAAGATAGAGAGCCACTTGTCCAAAAGGTGTTGCCAAAGCAATATGCCCTAGCATAATCAGAGTCCCACCGTAAAAGACAGTCTTACGGCTTCCTAAAATACGGTCACTGACAAAACCACCGATAACCGAGGATAAAAATACCAGCGAGCCATAAATCGCCATAACCGATGCAGCTGTGGTCTTATCCATTCCCAATCCACCATCTTGCACACTATAGTACATATAGTAAAGTAGGATAGCTCGCATCCCATAGTAAGAAAAGCGTTCCCACATTTCTGTAAAGAAGAGGGTGGACAAGCCCATAGGATGTCCAAAAAATGTTTTCTGTTTTTCCATATATATTCTCCTTTGAAACATAATAACTCATTTTACAGAATTTTCAAACGAATATCAAACAAATTATGCTTATTTTAGAAAATTTTCTGAAAAAATCATACGTCACATACTTAATTCCACCATAAAAATCCATTTCAGACTAACTTCCACTTCGGTCAGGCAAGTGGAAGTTACTTTGAAAAATCACCTTTAAAAATTTGCTCTTGTTTAGTTTAAAAAATATTTCAAACCTTGAAAAATACTTATCCTTTCCTCTTCAGTAAACAAAAACATCCCTATGCAAAACTTGTAATTACTAAAATACAAGTCAATAAGCATAGAGATGTAAAACTATTACACATTAAATAATAGAAATTGTGTACGAAATTTCTCAATTAGTTTTCGCTAGTAAATATCATTTCCAACAAA
>CAJPJN010000135.1:0-4527 GCA_905369855.1 Streptococcus oralis
TTGTTCATCCTTATCTCCTTTACTTTTAATTGACTTGATTATACAGTAAATAATCCCCTTTTTGGATATTTCTACTGAAAACAGTAGAAATTTATACCCCCCCCCGACTTTTCCAAAAAAATCCACTAAAAACAGTAGTTTTTTCAAAAATGGAGAAATTTAAGTTATAATAAAACCAATAAAGCTCAAGGAGAACATTATGGAATCAAATTACTATGGAGAAATCATTTATAAAATCCGTCAAGATCGCAATATGAGCCTTAAAGAGGCTGCTGGAGATGCTATTACCCCCAACAATCTCAGTCGCTTTGAAAAAGGTTTAGCAACTGTCAAAGTCGATACTTTTTTTAAAATCTTGGACAGATTTAATTTAGATGGAGAAGACTATGCAGAAGTGTTAAATATTCAAGATAAGGCTTCTCAAAGAGTAAAACAATGTGATAATGCACTCAGTCAAAATGATATGACCAAAGCCAGACAACTATTAGGGAAAAAAAGTGACTGGAAAAATGTCATAGAGTATTACACACTAAAATTATGCATTAGAAATGCTGAAAAGAATTTGGATGAATTCCCTCCTGATGAAGTAGAAGCTATTCATTACTTGATTGACTATATCTTAAGTATAGATACACTTTATATTCGTGATTTTACTATTATTGATATTCTATTGAGAATTAACACTCAATTTTTTGAAGTACAATTCCTTGAATACATCGAAAATCTAATCGTTAAAGGATTAGAGGAGGGTAAATATATGACTATAACTTTTGAACACATATATACTCACTGTAGTGCTAATTTGGTTAGGAGTTACTCTCGGTATGGTTATTATGATAAAGCTGAAAAACTCATCTATAAGTTGAAACTAATACTATCTCAAGGATCCCACACTCGCATTTCAACAACTGCCCTATTTTTGTTGAACATGTATGAAGTATACAATCTGCTTCGACAAAATAACCCAAAGGGTATTGAACGAGCTAAAGCTGTGATTCATTACATTGATGCCCAAAACGACCTTTCCCCAATAGCATGGCTGTTTGAAGCAAAGAACACATTCATCAAAGATGTTCAACGACTGAATAAAACTGGCATTCCATTCCCTACGGAAGATGTAGAATAACTATCAACAGCAGTAAACAACAAAATGTGTACAACTTTAAAACACCAAAGTCACTTTAGACTCTGGTGCTTTTTGACTTGATTTTAAAGAAAAACCCACCAACCTGAGTTGATGAGTCCTTATACTCAATGAAAATCAAAGAGCAAACTAGGAAACTAGCCGCAGGCTGTACTTGAGTACGGCAAGGCGACGTTGACGCGGTTTGAATTTGATTTTCGAAGAGTATTAATCTATTTTCTAAATTTCCACTGGCTATAAATCCCAAAACCGATAATCCAGATAGCTGATCCGATTGCTCCTACAAAGGTAGACTCTTGTAAAAAGAGGGTTACAAAGACAAAGGCAAAGAAGAGCATGGTTAAAGGATTTAGGAAACGATAATGGGGCATAAGATAGCCATCTGCCATAAAGTCTGGTGACTTGCGGTATTTAAGGTGAGCCACCATAATCAAGATATAAATGGCGATATAGACACCTGATGATGATGCCGTAATCAAGGCAAAGGCATCGGAAACACCTGGCAAGACATTAATAAAGGCTGCTAGGGCAATCAAAACCGCTGAAGCAATGATAGCATTTTGTGGCACATTGTGACGAGAAAGGGTATCTGCCTTGATCGCTTTTAGGAATGGATTTGGCGAATCATGGGCAATCTGGTACAAATGGCGACCTGTTGAATAGAGTGTTGAGTTAAGAGCAGATGCTGCTGACGTCAAGACGACAAAGTTAATCAAGGCTGCTGCCCACTTGATACCTGCCAATTCAAATACTGTAACAAAAGGTGAATCAGCAGAAGCCAGTTCACGCCACGGAATGATAGCCATGATGGCTAAGAGGGCGCCACCGTAGAAAAAGGCGATACGCAAAGGAATTTCCTTAACGGCTTTTGGCAAGACCTGACGTGGATTTTTTGTTTCTGAAGTTGTGACCCCGATAAACTCAATCATAAGGTAGGCAAAGAAAACCATCTGGAAGGCCATGACAAAGTTAACTCCACCATTTGGGAAGAGGGAGAAATTGTCGGCGATATTAGCCAAACTTGCTACTCCATGTGGTGTCTTAAAGCCTGTCAAGACCATAAAGACTCCTGTGGCAATCATGGCTAAAATAGCCACAATCTTAACCATAGCAAACCAAAACTCAACTTCCCCAAAGAGCTTCACCGCGATCAGATTGACCAAGGCTAGAATGGTCAAAAATCCAATCTCAATCATCCAACTTGGCCAGCTAGGGAACCAGAACTGAACATAGTGAGAGATAGCTGTGATTTCCGCCATACCGATAAAGACAACGGATAACCAGTAAGACCAAACTGAGAAATAACCCCAGCCCTTACCCAAATGACGCGTGATAAAGTTGATAAAGGTATGTTGCTCAGGATCTTGATAAAGCATTTCCCCAACCGCACGCATCATGAGGAACATAAAGGCTCCAGTAATCATATAAATCAGTACAATGGAAGGACCTGTTAGGCTGATAGAGCGACCTGCTCCCAAAAAGAGTCCTGTTCCAATTGTTCCCGCAATGGCCATAACCTGCACGTGACGATTGGTCAGACCACGCTCCATCTTATTTTTTTTCTTCTTTGAACTCATATCGTCTCCAATTCAATTTAAAATGGAAAAAGGAGTGAGTGAAGCGCACAGCCTCCCCACTCCTTTTTTGTTTTTAGGCTGTTTTTTCAACCTTCAAGATTTTTACATCATAGCTACCAACAGGTGTTTCAATGGTTGCTGTATCACCTGTTTTCTTACCAATCAAGGCTTGTCCAATTGGACTTTCATTTGACACTTTACCTGCAAAGGCATCCGCACCTGCTGAACCTACGATAATATAAACTTCTTCTTCGTCCTCACCAATTTCTTGGATAGTAACTGTTTTACCAATCGCTACTTCGTCTTGAGCAACTGAGTCACTATTGACGATTTCAGCATAACGGATTTTTGTTTCCAAGCTAGAGATTTGTCCTTCGACAAAGGCTTGTTCATCCTTAGCCGCTTCGTATTCACTGTTTTCAGAAAGGTCACCGTATGAACGGGCAATCTTAATGCGTTCTACCACTTCTGGGCGGCGGACCAATTTCAATTCTTCTAATTCTTTTTCTAGTTTTTCCTTTTCCTCAAGGGTCATAGGATATGTTTTTTCTGCCATTTTTCTCAACTTTCCTTCTATAATATTGAATCTCTATCTGAGATTCTCATGTTTGTAGACTTAGTTTGAACTACTATTTTGAGTAAGCTTGCTATTGACGTGCTCAGCTACATTACGATCATGTTCTTCCTGTGTCACTGCGTAATAGACTTTACCATCTGTAACATTGGCTACAAAGTATAGGTTCTCACTCTTAGTTTGATTGATACTTGCTTCAATCGCGTCCTGACTTGGGCTATCTACTGGACCAGGCATCAAACCAGGTTTTGTATAAACATTGTATGGTGAATTAATCGATGTATCAATTCCAGCATCATCTGCTAGGCTGATATTTTGACCAAGTTTCCCTTGGGCATACAAGATTGCAATATTGCTTTGAAGTGGCATACCAAGATTCAAACGGTTGTAGAAAACACCCGCAATCAACTTACGGTCTTCAGTCTTAGCCCCTTCTTTTTCAACCAGTGAAGCAATTGTTAGCAATTCATTGACTGTCAAGTTCTTAGACTTAATTGCACTATAGTGCGGAGTCAAGGTCTTATCCATAGCTGCCAGCATCTCATCAATCAAGCTTTCAATAGTTGTGCTTTCCTTGATAGAGTAGGTAGCTGGGAAGAGGAAACCTTCCAAACGGTAGCGAGCACCACTTTCTTTTGTAGGCAAGCTTTCTAGTAAGTTTGAATATTTAGAAACTTCTTGACTGATAAAGTTATCATCTTGAACTTTAGCCAAGAAAGCATCCGCAGTCAAAGGCTCTTTAAAGTTACCTTGCAATTGACCTACCACTTGGGCAATTTGATCAATCGTGTAGCCTTCTGGAATCGTCAAGCTGGCTAGTACAGGTTCTTGTGCTTCAGCTGTACCACCCTTTTGCAATTCCTTGATCAAGTCATCCGTACTCATGCTCTTCTGCAGATTGTAATATCCAGCCTTCAAATCTGAGTAATTCTTGTACTTAGTATACATACCAAAGACAATGCCGTGTTTCACCAAACCTGCCTTTTCAAGAGTTGAACCAATTTCTTGAACACTGGCTCCTTCAGGGATTTGAACTGTTACATATTCTTTTGAAGTAGGATCAACTGGTTCTAATGAAGCCAGCACATACTGATAACCAAAGTAACCACCTGCCGAGAGTAAGGCAAGAAAAATCAATAAAGAAATGAAGAAGGCCTTGAATCCAGATTTTTTCTCTTTCTTAGTCTTAACTGGTTTTGCTACTTCTCTACGGCTACGACGTGGTGTATCAC
>CAJPJN010000136.1:0-4496 GCA_905369855.1 Streptococcus oralis
TAGAGAAACCTAAAAAGGCTCCTTTAGGGGTTAAAAAAGAAGGAAAGAGCTATGCGGAGGTGGCGCGTGAAGAAGCGCGTGCAGATTTGAAAAAGAAACGCTCAGCAAGTTATCTGACTAAGGATATCACTCCTACAAGACGCCATTCTCAGCCAAGTCTAGTTAGACAGGGAAATCAACCTACTGCGCCTTTCCAAAAGGAAAATCCTGGTGAATTTGTCAAATATAGCCAAAAATTGACCCAGTCTCATTACATCTTGGCGGAAGAAGTCAAATCTATCTCTACCAAGAATGAAGAGGTAGCAGCACCTGCTCCAAAGAAAAATAACTATGATTTTCTGAAGAAGAGCCAAATCTACAATAAAAAGAATCAACAAAAAGAACAAGAACGTCAGGTTGCCCAAGAGTTGAATCTGACAAGAATTACGGAATAGGGGAGAAAACATGTCAAAGACATATCATTTTATCGGAATTAAGGGATCAGGGATGAGTGCCTTGGCCTTGATGTTGCACCAAATGGGGCACAAGGTTCAGGGATCAGATGTTGAAAAATACTACTTTACCCAACGGAGTCTTGAGCAGGCAGGAATTACTATTCTTCCTTTTGATGAAAAGAACCTAGACGGTAATATGGAAATTATTGCTGGAAATGCCTTCCGTCCAGATAACAACGTCGAAATTGCCTATGCGGACCAAAATGGTATCAGCTACAAACGTTACCATGAGTTCCTAGGTAGCTTTATGCGTGATTTTGTCAGCATGGGGGTAGCAGGAGCACATGGAAAAACTTCAACTACAGGTATGTTATCTCATGTCTTGTCTCACATCACAGACACTAGCTTCTTGATTGGGGATGGGACAGGTCGTGGTTCGGCCAATGCCAAATATTTTGTCTTTGAATCTGACGAATATGAGCGTCACTTCATGCCTTACCACCCAGAATACTCTATTATCACCAACATTGACTTTGACCATCCAGACTATTTCACAAGTCTAGAGGATGTTTTCAATGCCTTTAACGACTATGCCAAACAAATTACCAAGGGTCTTTTTGTCTATGGTGAAGATGCAGAATTGCGTAAAATTACGTCTGATGCACCAATTTATTATTATGGTTTTGAAGCAGAAGGTAATGACTTTGTAGCTAGTGAGCTTCTTCGTTCAACAACTGGTTCAACCTTCACAGTTCACTTCCGTGGACAAGAATTGGGTCAATTCCACATCCCAACCTTTGGTCGTCACAATATCATGAATGCGACAGCCGTTATTGGTCTTCTTTACACAGCAGGATTTGATTTGAACTTGGTGCGTGAGCACTTGAAAACATTTGCCGGTGTTAAGCGTCGTTTCACTGAGAAAATTGTCAATGATACAGTGATTATCGATGACTTTGCCCACCATCCAACAGAAATTATTGCGACCTTGGATGCGGCTCGTCAGAAATACCCAAGCAAGGAAATTGTTGCAGTCTTCCAACCGCATACTTTTACAAGAACCATTGCCTTGTTGGACGAATTTGCCCACGCTTTGAACCAAGCGGATGCAGTTTATCTAGCGCAAATTTATGGGTCAGCTCGTGAAGTAGACCATGGTGATGTTAAGGTAGAAGACCTAGCCAATAAAATCAATAAGAAACACCAAGTGATTACTGTTGAAAATGTTTCTCCACTCCTAGACCATGACAATGCTGTTTACGTCTTTATGGGAGCAGGAGATATCCAAACCTATGAATATTCATTCGAGCGTCTCTTGTCTAACCTGACAAGCAATGTTCAATAGGAAGTTCTCATGGAAATTCCAATTAAAATCATTCGGGCAAGTAAGTCTGATTTAACTGAGATAGAGGCACTTCAGGCCTCATCTTTTCCAGCTGAAAAGCAGCAACCTTCCCATATTTTAGAAGAAAGTATCCGTAAGTGTGCGGATACCTTTCTTCTAGCTAGGGATGAAAATCAGCTTCTGGGCTATGTTCTAGGCGATCCTCAGCCACATAATCCGCAATGTCTAGAAATGCATTCTTTAGTCATTGACTCTGGCCATCAGAGACAGGGCTTGGGCACGCTTCTTCTTGCAGCCTTGAAAGAGGTGGCGGTTGAGCTGGATTACAAAGCTATTCGTTTGAAGAGTCCTGATGAGTTGCTATCCTATTTTGAAATGAACGGTTTTATTGATGAAGAAACTTCCCTTTATGCAGCTAGTCAAGGTTTTAGTATGATTTGGTTTAATCCCTTTTATCTGGAGGCACAATGAAAATCAGGAAAGCAAGATTAGAAGATTTAGATCGTATCGTTGAGATTGAACTAGAAAATTTCTCACTTGAAGAAGCCATTCCTCGCTCGGTTTTTGAAGCTCATTTGCGAAAAATTCAGACCTCGTTTCTGGTTGCAGAAAAAGAAGGCAGAATCATGGGGTATATAGAAGGGCCAGTTGGACCATACCGCCATCTGCAAGATCAGTCTTTTACAGAAGAGATAGAAGATTATAGTCATGAGCCGAGTGGTTATATCTCTGTGACCTGTCTTTCTATTGCCAAGGAAGCACAGGGCCTTGGACTTGGTCAAAAATTATTAACAGCCTTGAAAGAGTTGGCTCTTGAACACGAAAGAGAAGGTATTAACCTAACCTGTCATGACTATCTCATCGCCTACTACGAAAAGCATGGATTTGTTAACGAAGGCTTGTCCCAGTCAACCTTTGCAGGGGAAACTTGGTATGATATGATATGGGAAGCTAAAAAATAAGCCAGAAAAGCATGCTAGGTTGCTTTTCTTTCGTTTTTAAGATATAATATTATGGATTGTCAACGAGGAGGAAAAACTTTTGAGTGAAAAGTCAAGAGAAGAAGAAAAATTAAGCTTTAAAGAGCAGATTTTACGAGATTTAGAACGAGTTAAAAAACATGAAGAAGATCAGGAGGAAGTTGATTTAGCTTCAATAAAACCCCAATTTTCTTCTAAAAATGACCAGTCGATAGAAGAGATAATGGAAGATTCTCTATCAGCTGTAGAGGAGATTATGAGAAAAGCTCCTACCGTGCCTACTCACCCAAGTCAAGATGTACCGGCTTCTCCATCAGATGAGATTAAAAGAGAAACTCTTACTGTTCCAAGTCATCCAAGTCAAGATGTGCCTTCTTCTCCTGCAGAAGAGGCTGTAAGACAAGCTCCACTTGCTCCTAGTCATCCGAGTCAAGAAGGACCTTCTGCTCCATCAGCTGAGGGAGTATCAAGACCAGTTTCAGGTCCTGTTAGTCCTAGAAAAGTAGAAAAGGAATTTAATGAAATCCCAACAAGGGTAGCTGTTTCTTATAAGACAGAAGGGCAGAAAGAAGTAGTAAAAAAAGAAGTTCCTACTTCCCAACCAGTAGTGGAAAAGAAAGCTGTAGAAGAAATATCTACAACTCCACGTCGTAGCCGTCGTGAGACAGTTCAGCCTACTAAGAAGAAAAAATCAGGATTCAAGACCTTCTTCATTTCCCTACTAATTTTCCTAGGCTTGATTTCAGCAGGTGGTTACTTCGGTTATCAGTATGTTCAGTCATCTTTACAGCCTGTGGATGCTTCATCTAAACAATATGTGACAGTGCAAATCCCAGAAGGAGCTAATGTTCAAACAATTGGTTCAACTCTTGAAAAGTCTGGTTTGATTAAACACGGAGTGATTTTTGCTTTTTATGCGAAATATAAAAATTATTCAGATTTGAAGTCTGGCTATTACAATTTGCAAAAGAGTATGAGTACAGAAGATATCATCCATGAATTGCAAAAAGGTGGAACAGCTGAAGCTCAAGAACCTGCGCTTGCGAATTTAACAATTCCAGAAGGTTATACGATTGATCAAATGGCACAAGCTGTGGGTCAATTGCAAGGTGACTTCAAAGAGCCTTTGACAGCGGATGCCTTTCTGGCAAAAGTTCAAGATGAGAACTTTATCAGCCAAGAAGTTGCCAAATATCCGAGTCTACTTGAAAGCTTACCTACAAAGGAAAGTGGCGTTCGTTACCGTTTGGAAGGTTTCCTCTTCCCAGCTACATATTCTATCAAGGAAAGTACAACTATTGAAAGCTTGATTGATGAGATGTTGGCAGCTATGGACAAGACTTTGGCACCTCATTACAGTACGATTAAGTCTAAGAATTTGACGGTCAATGAATTGCTGACCATTGCTTCTCTTGTCGAAAAAGAAGGAGCTAAGACGGAAGACCGTAAGTTGATTGCAGGTGTATTCTACAATCGCTTGAATCTTGGTATGCCACTTCAAAGCAATATTTCCATCTTGTATGCCCAAGGAAAACTTGGTCAGAAGATTAGTCTTGCTGATGATGCTGGAATTGATACGACAATTAATTCACCGTATAATGTTTATACGAAAGCTGGTTTGATGCCAGGTCCAGTAGATAGTCCAAGCTTGGATGCCATCGAGGCAAGTATTAATCAGACTAAGAGTGATAACTTATACTTTGTAGCTAATGTTACAGATGGTAAGGTCTATTATGC